>NZ_JBMNDO010000007.1:0-100792 GCF_052542855.1 Streptomyces sp. SAS_281 | reverse complement strand
ACGTCGATGGTGGACCAGCCCGCCCAGCCGCTCGTGGCCGGCAGCGTGATCTGCTTCGCCACGCCCGCCGCGTTCAGCGTGAGCGTCTTGGCCGAACCGGTCCCATTCGCGTAGCGGACAGAGACCGTACCGGCGCCGGCGTAGGCGGACTGAACAGTGGTGCCGATCGCGGCGCGGCCCTTGTTCCCGTCGGTCAGACCGCCGACGTACCCGCTGCCGGTGTATCCGGCGTGCTCCTGCTGACTGACCGCACCACCCGACAGGGTCGCCGACTCCGCCTCCAGCGTGGAGGTGGCGGCATAGGCGGGTGCGGGGGTGGCCAGGCTGTAGGAGAGGGCACCGGTGAGGGCCAGCAGCATGGCGGCGGATATGGCGGCGCTGGGCTTGAGGGACTTGGCGATGCGGAGTTTCGACACGGCTGTGTGTCCTTCCGGGAAGGGGCGGCTCGCCCTTGAGGCGTCGGGGGCCTCGCGCAGCCTGGGCTGCGGTGGCGGTCGAACGGGGGGGCGGGGCGGATGTCTGGGGCCTGGGTGCGGTTCGACGTGGCAGGAGCGGGGGCCGGTCGTGTTGGTGGCGGGCAGTGACCGAGGCAGGCGTGTGCTGCGGCGGTGGCCGCCGTGGAGTCGTGCCGTCGGCGTCGTGGGGTGGGCCGCTGCGGCACTCCGGGTCCGCCGATCGCGCCTGTGGTGCGCTCGGGGGCGGAGTTGGCGGGGTCAGCCTTTGAGGCTGCCTGCGGTGAGGCCCGCGATGATGTGCCGCTGGAAGATCAGGAAGATCACCAGCAGCGGGATCGAGGCCATGACCATGCCGGCCAGGAGTTGGTTGGCGGGCATGAATTCAGCGAGTCGGTTGAGCGCGACGGTGATGGGCTGGCGCGCGGGGTCGGGGAGGACCAGGAGGGGCCAGAGGAAGTCTTTCCATACCCCGACGACGGCGAAGATGGAGACCACGGCCAGTACGGGCCGGGACAGCGGCAGAACGACGGACACCAGGACGCGCAAGGGGCCGGCCCCGTCCATCCGCGCGGAGTCCAGGAGTTCGGCCGGGATCTGGTCGAAGAAGCGTTTCAGGATGAAGATGTTGAAGGCGTTCGCGCAGGCCGGCAGCCAGATCGCCCAGGGGGTGTTGATCAGGTTGACGCCGAACACGGGCACGTCGGTGACGGTCAGGTAGGTCGGCACCAGCAGGGCGGAGACGGGCAGCATCAACGTGGCCAGCATCATGCCCAGAACGATGTTGCCCAGGACCGGGCGCAGCTTGGACAGGGCGTAGGCGGCGGACACGTCGACGAGGAGCTGGGTGAGCCAGGCGCCGGCGGCGAGGAGCAGGGTGTTGAGGAAGTAGTGGCTCAGTCCGACGTTCGCCCATGCCTGGGAGTAGGACTCGGGGTGCCAGGTGTGCGGGATGAGAGTGGGGGTCGGGTCGGCCAGTTCGGAGGACGATTTCAGTGCTCCGCCGGCCATCCAGTAGAGGGGGAAGACGAAGGCGAGGGTGAAACCCAGGACGGTTGAGCACAGCACGAACCAGTAGAGCAAGCGGCCGGTGCGCCGGTTCATTTCAGCGGGGGCGATGAGGGTGCGTTCGCTTGAGTCGGACATGGTCGTTCCTTTCAGCCCTTGCTGCGGGTGAGGCGGAGGTACACCGCTGCGAAGAGTCCGAGGACGATGAAGAGCACCGTGCTCATGGCGCTGGCCATGCCGAAGTCGTTGTAGACGAAGGCGTAACGGTAGAGCAGCAGCAGGACGGTCACGGTGGCGTCGTTGGGTCCGCCGCCGGTGAGCACGTAGGGCTCGATGAAGACCTGCATGGTGCCGATGACCTGGAGCAGGAGAGTGATCATCAGGATGAACCGCATCTGCGGGATCGTCACGTGCCACAGCCGCTGGCGGATGGAGGCGCCGTCGAGTTCGGCTGCCTCGTAGACCTCGCCGGGGATGGAGCCGAGTGCGGCGAGGTAGATGAGGGTGGTGGTGCCCATGTTGGCCCAGGTGGAGACCAGGACGAGGGAGATCATGGAGATGTTCTCCGACTCGAGCCACTGCTGGGCCGGCAGGTGGAGGGTCTCCAGGACGTTGTTGAACAGGCCCGGGCCCGGGTCGTAGAACCAGCGCCACAGCAGCATGGTGACGATGGGGGGCAGCATGACCGGGAGGTAGACGGTCATGCGCAGGTACGAACGTGCGTGGCGGAACTCGTTGAGGACGACCGCGGTGAGGAAGGGAGCGGCGAAACCGAAGACGAGGGCGAGGAGGGTGAAGTAGCCGGTGTTCTTCCACGCGGTCACGAAGAGCGGGTCGTCGAAGAGCCGGCGGTAGTTGTCCCAACCCACCCACGTGGCGGGCTGGGCGAAGGTCACCTGCTGGAAGCCGAGGAGCCAGCCGCGGATGATCGGGTACCAGGAGAAGAGAGCGAAGCAGAGCACGCCCGCACCGAGGAAACTGTAGGCAACGAGGTGCTCGCTGAGGCGGCGCCGACGCCTGGTCGGATTGTTCATGCTGGCCTTCTGCGGCTTGGGAGGGGAAGCCGGTTCCCGGGTGAGGGTCGGAGCCGCCATGTCACTTGACCGTCGCGAGGATGGTGTCGACCCTCTTGGACGCGTCCCTGAGCAACTGGTCGAGGTCGGCGTCCTTCTTGGTCAGAACCGCTTGCATGACACCGTCGAGGACGGTGTAGATCTGCTGTGCGTTCGGCGGTTCGACCTTCTGGGTCAGGAGGTCGTTCCGCTCGGTGAACGGCTTGTAGTTCTCCTGCGGCACGTTGGCGTACTTCGCGTGCGCGCGTTCCTGCTTGCTTTCGGCCGGGCCGTTCAGGAGCCGGTCCAGCGGAAGACCGATCGGGACGTCGTTGCCGGAGGCGCGCTTGTCCTCGAACTCGGTGCGGTCGGGGTTGAGGTACTTCCACAGGACCCACTCGATGCCGGCCTTGATCTTCTCCGGCGATGCCTTGGGGTTGAACATGAAGCCGTTGCCGCCGCCGAGGGTGGCTTTGCCCGGCATCGCGGCGACGCCGAACTCACTGTACTTGCGCTCGAACTGCTTGACGATGGTGGGAATGTTGTCCGGTCCAGCCATGTACATGCCGAGCTTGCCGGAGCCCATCATCTTCTGCACGTCGTCGATCTGCAGCAACTGCCGCGTACCCATGGAGTTGTCGGTCCAGCGCATGTCATGCAGCATCTTGAGCGCGTCGCGGCCGGCCTTGCTGTCGAAGGCCGCCTTCCACTTCCCGCCCTTGTCCTGGGCGGCGATGTCGCCGCCCATGGAGTAGACCCACGACGTGAAGTGCCAGCCCCCCTGGTTGTTCTTGCTGTAGTCGGCGTAGCCGACCGTCCCGTCGCCCAGCGCGGTGATCTTCTTGGCGGCCGCGCGGACCTCCTCCCAGGTGGTGGGCGGCTTGTCCGGGTCGAGTCCGGCCTTCTTGAACAGGGCGCGGTTGTAGATCAGGCCGAGGGAGTACTGGCCGTTCGGCAGGCCGTAGAGCCCTCCGTCGGGTCCGGTGAACACCTTCAGGTACTCGGGCTTGATGTCCTTGACCCGTGACAGTTCCTTGGCGTACTTCGTGATCTCCGCGCCCTGGCGCCGCTGGATGAGACCCGCGGGATCGGTGAAGTAGACGTAGTAGACGTCCTCCAACTGTCCCCCGGCGAGCTTCGCGGAGAAGGTCTTGGGGTCCATCTGGCCCTCACGGACATCGATCTTGATCTTCGGATGTTCCTTCTCGAAGGCCTTGACGTCCTCCTCGAAGTACTTCCGGTCCACCGGCTGGGTCTTGGGCGGCATGCCGTTCACCGAGATGGTGACCACACCGTCCTCACTGCCCGAGGACGGAGAGCCGCCGCAGGCGGCAAGCCCTCCGGTGAGAACGCAGGCTATCCCCGCGCCGATGAACCTGCGGCGACTGCGCAGTCCGCTCATGACTGATCTACCTTCCGTGGATGCACTGCGCCGGCGCCCCGTCAAGCGAAGCTCCGGCGGATACGCAGAAGGTAGAAGTCGTTTATGTAAAAAGTCAATGACATGTTGCAAAAGATTGATTACTTCGGCCGTGACCTGCCGGAACCCGGTCTCGCGGTGGAGGACCTGACGATCAGCTCCGCCTGAAAGAGGGTCAGGCCCGGCACGGCCTGGCGGCTGCGGATCTGCTCGTCGAGGGACTCGATCGCGGCCTCGGCCATGGCGGCCACCGGCTGTCGGCACGTCGTCAGGGGCGGATCGACCGCGCTCATGAACGCGGAGTCGTCGAAGCCCACTACCGACAGGCCCTCCGGCACCGTGAGCCCGCGCCGCCGGGCCCCTCTGACCGCCCCCAACGCAAGAGTGTCGCTACCGCAAACAACTGCGGTCACCCCCTGGTCGAGAAGATCGGAGATGGTGCGCGCGCCCGCCTCCAGGGCGAAGAGGCTGTGACCCACCCAGGGCGCCCACTGCCTCTGATGCACTCCCCGGGACTGCCAGAACTGTGCGAACCCGCGCAGTTTCCGTACCGACGGCACATGGCCGCCGGGGCCGACCAGCAGCCCGATGCGCTCGTGCCCCATTCCTTCGAGGTGAAGCATGGCCTGCTGAACAGCTTGCATGTCGTCGGCGGCGATCTGCACCAGATCGGAGTTCTCGTCGGCGACGTTCACCAGCACCATGGGCACCTGCCGCTCCTTCAGCGCGGCCCCCTGCTCCGCGCCGACGTCCGTGTAGCTGGAACCGACGAACACGATCCCGCCGATGTTCTGCGCCAGCAGCATCTCGACGTAGTTGGCCTCTGAAACCCCATCTGCTGTACGAGTGCAAAGAACTGGTACATAACCGCGCTTGTTCAAGCGCCCCGCCAGCGCCTCCACGAAGGAAGGGAAGACCGGGTTCTGCAGATCAGGGACCACGAGGCCCACGAGCGGCGACCGCTCCGCCGCCTCGCCGGCCGGTCGTTTCAGACCCAGGACGTCCAGCGCCCGCAGAACCCGCTCCCTGGTCGCCGCAGCAACACTCGGACTGCCTTTCAGCACGCGCCGGACCGTCAGCTCGCTCACGCCCGCGAACTCCGCTACCTGCACTACCTTCACTGTCATGTCGCCACCATACAGCTGGCTTGCAAAAAATGTTCAGGCAAACGCAAGAATTCGTTCAAGGGGACAGGTGTCGAGCGGATCGAGTACGCCCACGACCGACCGGCAAGCGAGAACGCCGCCTCCGGCTTGTCCCGGCCGCACTGGCCGACGGGCAACTGGGCCCAGCTCCTGCCCGGGCAGCCGAGCGGCTCACCGAGCTCGGCATCCAGCGCGACGACGCCGGCGGCCACCCCAGCGATGTCGCGTACGAGCAGGGGTCCGGCGAAGGTGTAGTAACGAGTTGGTGCGTGATTGTGCTGGCGATCCACGGTCCTGAGTCGGTGGGTTCGTCAGGCAGCGGTGTCGCGGTCGAGCAGAGCCTGTCGGCGCAGGAAACCATGGGGGTTGAGCCGATTGCGCATCACGAAGCACCGTGGCCCCGATGACATCACCTCGCGACCTTCCGTGGCGTCGGTGCCTCCTCGCCGGCCCGCGCGAGTCGGTTGCATTCGGAGCGGGCGGTGGCGAGCAGGGTCCGCCAGGAGGTGACCGGAGGACGCCGCCGCAGCAGGCCGCGACGCTCACATTCCGTCATGCGCTTCGCAGCCCTGGCCGGCGAGAACTGGTCCGACTGCCTGGCGGGTCGCCATCCTGCCCGCGCTCAAGACCGGAGGACGATCATCGTCGCCGCGGTCCACACCATGGAGAGGCAGCGCTGAAGACGCCAAGAGGTGCTGCTTCCGCTCGAAGTTCGAGACACCGGCCGCTTGATCGTCAGTGCTCGCAGGGCTCCCTCAACAACTGACTGTGCAGCGGGCCGGCGCCGTCCAGTCGACCCGCGATGCCCTCGGCGAAGTACTCCCGCACGGAGGTGATGGTGGTGGGACAGAGCTTGCGGCAGCACTCGTTCCCATCCCATACCCGGATGCGGCCGTCGGGCGTGCGGAAGTCGACGAGGGTCCACATCGTGCAGCCGCGGTCCATGATCGGAACGATGCCGTGCGGGACGGTCTCATCGTCCGGGTCCTGGGTGGGAGTGGTGAAACCGCGGTACAGCTCGATGATGTCCTCGCCGTCGCAGAAGTAGTGGTCAGGAAGAGGGCTCAACGAGGCGCATTCCCAGCCGTCGATGCCGAAGCCGCCGTTGGAGACTTCGGCATAGAGTCTGCGGAGGAAACGGGGCATCGGGTGACCGACCTCCGCCTCGACGGCGGAGATCACGGTCGGAGTAGCGACCGGTGCCAAGTTGTCGTCGGGCGTCTGCTTCCTGGCTGCCGCGATCAGTTCGTCCTCGGTCACGTCGTCTCCCTCGGTACATCGACGCGTGAAACAGCATGACGCATGGGCGCGCCGGGAGGCAGCACGACCCCGAGCCCGTCCACCACTGCAGACGCGGACCTCAACGAGGACCGGGCGCAACCGCCGAGGCCTGCCAGTCTCTCGGCCACCACCTGGCCCGCCCAAGAGGCCGGGCCAGGTGGGGAAGGCGCGGGTTCGGATTATCGCCTCTTCACCACCAGCGCTGACAGACGTCCGAGGCGCTCATCGGCGGTGCCCAGCGGATCCCTGCCGCTGTAGACCAACGGCCTCACTGAAGCCCACAGCGGCGTCGCCGGTGAGCACTACGGCGTCGAAGCCCTCCTCGACTTCGGCCGGGCCCTGGCCCCCGCCCCGGTCCAGGACGCCGTCGCCTCGATCAGCAATCTCCGCAACACTCTCGGGTCCGGGGTGGACGACGACACCGCGCTCTTGGCCATCGGCATTCCCCGCCGCGACCCTGCACGGCCCCGGTGAGTCGGTCGAGCGCGAACACGCGCACGAGTCGGTCTGTGCTCCGGGTCCTTGCGGGGCGGCGGCACAGCGCACGTACGCACCCGCCGGCTGAACCGATCGTCCAGGAGACCTCGCAGCACGTCGTCGCCCGCCGCCGTGTGCGGGCACTTCGGGGCTTCATCTTCGGCGGGTGGGGCCGAACCAGTCCAGGCACAGAACCGTGGCGTCGTCACGTACGTCACCCCCGCAGGCTTCGGTGACCGCGGCGACCATGGCGCGCACGGCTTCACGGGGATGGTCCCTGGCAGTGTCGCGCAGGAGGCCGGACAGGTCGACCGCCTTCGCTTGGCGTTCCTGCATGCCGTCGGTGTAGAGGAGGATGCGGTCGCCGGGGCGTAGGTCGAGGTCCTGTACCTGGTAGGTGCCCTGCGCGGAGACGCCGAAGGGGAGATTGATATGCAGGCGGATCTCCTCGACCGTGCCGTCGCGCAGTCGCAGCGGCCAGAGGTGGCCGGCGTTGACGAGTTGGGTGCTGGTGCCGTCCAGGGCGATGCGCAGGAGCTGGCCGGTGGCGAAGGTGCGGCGGCCGTGGTCGAGGAGCGCCTGGTGCGTCTGGCGGGCCTGTTCGGCCAGGTCCAGGCCCGCACGGCGGGCGCCGCGGGAGGCGTTGACGGCCAGGGTGGCCATGAGAGAAGCGTCTACGTCGTGGCCCATCGCGTCAGTGATCGACAGATGCAGAGTGTCCTCATCGAGGCTGTAGTCGTAGGTGTCGCCGGCGATGTCGGAGGCGGGCACCAGGGCACCGGCGAGAGTGAACTCGGGTGCCTCGCACGAGGGCGCCGAGGGCAGGAGCTGGCGCTGGATCTCCGCGGCCAGGGTTACCGAGGCGGTGCGGTTGCCCCAGTGATAGAGATCGGTGAAGCGTCGATCGGTGACGATGACATACGCCAGCGCGTGCGCCACGTCTGCCACCTGCTCCAGCACGTCCTCGGTGGCGTCGGCGAGATAAAGCTCCAGCACGCCGATGGCGTCCCCGCGGTTGGTGACCGGGGCGAGCACCCGCTGTCCCTGTCCGCCCTCCAGCACCACAACCGGCTTCTGGGTGCGCAGGACATCGTCGTACATGCTGCCGGCCCGTATCACCTGTCCGGCGCCGTTCTCCCGTGATGCCGCCTTCTCCTCATGGACTCGCAGCAGTCGCCGGCCCACGACGTCGACGAACAGAAACGACACGTGCCGCGCCCCGAACCGCTCACGCAGAATGTGCGCCACAACATCGAGTGAGCGCACCGGCGCGGCCGCCTCGGCCGCAGCGAGCACCTCTGCCAGTCCGACCCGATCCCGCTCCACAACAGCCTCCCTAGCTTCTGGACCTTCCTTCCTTCCCCCTGTAGGCCCAGGCATGACCGCATGTCTCAATCTCACAAGCCGCAGCGGCGCGGAGCGGGCGGGGGGCCGCCGGCCTCGCGCTCGGCACGGATCGGAGGCGAGGGCTCGACTGCGGCGTGCCGAGGGCTGCGGACTGGGGCGCGGTGCGCGCCCCGGCGTGATCACGCCCCCGTGAGCCGCGGCACCAAGCCGCTCTGCCGGCCGCCGATGTGCCGGCCGGGGTGGATCGGCCTCGGCTGACCGGGTTCGGCTCCCGCAGGCCCTCCTCCAGCAGGAAGTCGTAGAACAGGCGGACCGACATCAGGCGCTGCTGGATCGTGGCGTTGCCAAGCCGACCCCCGAGTCCATCGAGATCACGGGTGGCTAAGGGCTGTCCCGCAATTCCTGGTGGATCAGCGCGCGGCGTCGGATGCGGTGCATCGCAAGGCGGAGAGGCGCCCGCATACTGGATGTATTCGGGCGTTTCGACAACGCGGCGAGGTGCCGTGGCTGTCGTCGTGCGCCCGCTGGGAATTGCGGGACAGCCCTTAGGGAGGTGCGCAAGGTCTGGCGGCAATTGCACCGTGTGGGCATACCCGTGGCCCGCTGCACGGTCGCCCGGCTGATGCGCGGCCTCGGTCTTGACGGTGCCCGACGGAGCGAGAAGATCCGCACCGCATCCGCGGGGACGCCCATGAGCGGGCCTCTGACCTGCTCAGTCGCGACTTCACCGCATCCCGTGCGAACGAGCGGCGGGCAGTCGACTCCGCCTGTGTCGCCACCTGGCCCGGCACCGTCCACGTCGCTCGCCAGGTCCGCTTTGGGAGTGGCAGGGCGAGCCCGTCTCAGCGAGTGCCGCGGACGCCGCCCTCGATCAGCGCGGACATCGCGCCCATGGTGGCGCCGGTGACGTCTCCGGTGACATACACGACCGCTGTACGCGAGCTGTCCGCCGAGACGCCGGCCCAGGCGTGATAGCCGAGCAGCTCGCCGAAGTGGGAGTAGAAACTGCCGCCGTCAGGGAGCGGGAGTTCGGCGATGCCGAGGCCGTAGCGCGCGCCGGCTATGCCGAGACCCGGTGCCGGGACGGTGGCCGTCATCTCGGAGAGCCGCGCCGGGGGCAGCAGCTCTCCGCCGAGCAGCGCGGCGTAGAAGAGGCCGAGGTCCCGGACGCTGCTGATGAGGGCTCCGGAGCCAACAGCCATGCTGGGGTTGAGGAGCGTGACATCGAGCCGGGTCCCGGTACCGAACGACGCCCAGCCTCGCGCGTGCGGGCCGGGGACGAAGGGAGACTCACCGGGGGCGCAGGTGGCGTGGAGGCGCAGGGGACGGATGATCCGGTCGGTGATCTCCTCGGCCCAGCTCCGGCCCGTAATGCGTTCGATGATCATGGCGGTGAGAAGGTAGTTGGTGTTGGCGTACGACCATCGTTCCGGCGCCGTTCCCAGCCGCAGAGCCGCCTTCGCCAGATCTTCCGGCTTGTAACTCCGCAGTCGCTCAGCACGGTAGCCCTTCGCGCTGGTCAGCGCGGGGATCTCCGGGTCGAGCAGACGGCTGGTGTGCCGCAGCAGGCTGCGTACGGTGATATCCCGTGTGACCTCTGGCAGCCAGTGCCGCACAGGCTTGTCCAAAGCCAGGTCGGGGAGTTGGAGTGCCGCCACTGCCGTGAAGGTCTTGGTGAGGCTCCCGATCCGGAACCGGCCGTCGCGCGGCGTCCCGGCAAACGCGTGACGACGCCCGTACGGCGACACCACCTGCGCGCCCACTCCCGCGACCCCGGTGGCCAGGATCGCGTCCACCTGCCGTTGGAGATCGCAGTCCGTCGAGGCGGACCCGGGTGTGGACGGGCCCCGGTTTCCGGCTGCGGAGGCCGCCGGTGCACCGGACAAGCCCGCCAAGGCGGAGGCCATGCCGACGGTCACAACAGCCCGGCGGGACACGGATGCGCGCATGGTGCTTCCCCTTTCGTTTCCGCTATCCCACCAACGCGGTGAGCCCACGCCCACCCGGCTGTCCTCCCTTCCGCCCCTCCGGCCGGCCCCCGTACGGGCCCGGTGGGTCCATCCCTTTGGGGTCGGACACACCGGGTCTGCCGTCGTCGGAGGGGGCTGACGGCCGGTGTAGTACTGGGCGCTGTGGCGGTAGCTGGGGCGGGTGTAGTTCCTCCTGCGGGCGATGTGGAGAGGGGTGCGGGATTCCGTCCCTCCCTGATCCTTGTGCCTTGTGCGAGCGGCAGTGCGCCGCCGTACGGGAGGTGCTGGAGCTGCCGTCGGAGCTCTCTCCGGTGGTGCAAGGTGGTCGGGGAGGGAGGCTGGGCGTGTCGATGGGCGGGGCCGGTTCAGAGGGTGGTGATGGTCTTGTACTCGGTGTAGGTGCCGAGGCCCACGGCACCGTACTCACGGCCGATGCCGCTGGCCTTGAAGCCGCCGAAGGGGCCGTCGAAACCGATGGGGGCGCCGTTGACGGTGACCGTGCCGGTGCGCAGGCGCCGGGCGACAGCGAGGGCGTGGTCGGTATCGGCGGACCAGACACCGCCGGAGAGGCCGTACTCGGAATCGTTGGCGATGCGAACGGCGTCGTCCTCGTCGTCGTAGGCGATGACGACCAGGACCGGGCCGAAGATCTCCTCCTGGGCGATGCGCATGGAGTTGTCGACATCGGCGAAGAGGGTCGGGGTGACGTAGTTGCCCGCCTCCAGCCCCGCAGGGATGTCGGGGCCGCCGGTGACGAGGCGGGCCCCTTCCTCGATGCCGGCCCGGATGTAGTCGCGCACGCGCTGCTGCTGGTCGCGGCGGATCATCGGGCCGATGAAGGTGTCCTGCGCCAGGGGGTCGCCGACCTTCATCGACTCCATCAGTTCCTTGAGCGCGGTGACGACCTCCTCGTAGCGGGAGCGGGGCGCGAGAATGCGGACCTGCGCGATGCACGCCTCTCCGTTGTTGAGGAACGAGCCGAACTGCAGCCCTTGGAAGGCCTGCTGGAGGTCGGCATCGGGGAGGATCAGCGCGGCCGACTTACCGCCGAGTTCGAGGCTGACCCGCTTGAGCTGCTGCCCGGCGATGGACGCGATGGTCCGTCCGGCGCGGGTGGAGCCGGTGAAGGCGATCTTGTCGATGTCGGGGTGGGAGATCAGGTGCTCACTGGTCGCCCGGTCGGCGGGCAGCACGCTGATCACGCCCTGCGGGAGCCCGGTCCGCTCCAGCAGCTCAGCGAGGAAGCCCATGCTGAGGGAGTTCTCCGGGGAGACCTTGAGTACCACGCTGTTGCCGGCAAGCAGCGCCGGGATGATTTTCGCGTTGGCGGCGGAGAACGGCGAGTTCCACGGGATGACGGCCGCGACGACGCCGATCGCTTCACGGCGCACCATGCTGCGGAAGGGGCTGGCCGGGTCGGACGGGACGAGGACGGTCTCCCAGTCGAAGTCCTCGGCAGCCTTGAAGTAGGCGTTGGCCTGCCGGGTCAGGCCGCCCTGTCCGGCGAGAGTGAACCAGGCCGCCGAGCCGTTCTCGGCGGTGATCAGCTCGGCGATCCTCTCCGCGTTCTGCTCGCGCAGTTCGTTGTAGCGGCGCAGGACAGCGAGGCGTTCTTGCGGCGGGGTGCCACTCCACACACCGGCCTCGAACGAGGCCCGGGCGGCGGCCACGGCGCGGTCGACATCGGCGGGCTGCGCCTGGGCGGCGCGGCCGACGACGGACTGGTCGTGGGGGGAGCGGATGTCCAGCAGTCCCGGATCGCTGGGCTTCACCCAGGAGCCGCCGATGAAGAGCCGGTCGTAGGTCATCGTCATGACGTTCGATCCTTTCGAAGAACCTATCTGTCACTTCAATGTAGCACTTACGTTCCGTTTCAGCTCATTCATGGGTCTGAACATGCAGCATGAAGCACGCGCAGGGTACGTTTTTGGGATGAGAGCTGACGCAGCACGCAACCTGGAAGCCGTTCTGACGGCGGGAGCACGAACACTCGCCGTCGACGCGGGGGCGAGCATGGCCGATATCGCCGCGGAAGCGGGCGTCGACCGGCGCACCGTCTACCGGCGCTTCGCCTCCCGGGAGGCCCTGCTGGCCGCGGTCTACGAGGCCCGGCTCGACGCCATCGAGGCTGTGATCCGTGAGGCCCGCCTTCGGGAGGCCCCCGTGCAGGTTGCCCTGCACCGCTACGTCGAAGGCGTCATCGAGGTCAACCGGACCTGGCCCGTCGACCTCGCCCGCATGCTGACCGATGCCCCCTCCCGCGAGCGGCGCGACCGCTTCGTGCACGAAGTCGACGCTTTCCTCCAGCGCGCCACCGACGAGGGTCTGTTCCGGCCCGGACTCCCACCGGGATGGGCCGCCGCGCTCATCCCCCTGATCATGCACCAGGCATCCCGAGAACTGCCCCAACTCACGCCCGGCCAAGCCGCCGACATCGTCGTCGACACCCTGCTCCACGGCATCGGCACGACCCCGCCCACGCACGCTCCCCCGCCGCAATCCCAAGGGCTGGCACGATGACCTGCCGGACCGCGGTGCGGGGCGCGGCGCGACGGACTTGGCACAGAGCTCGACGCCGCCAACTCCAGGACGCCGCCAAGCGCCGCCTGGCTGCCGAGCAGTCTCGCTGGTCCCGTGCCCGGCAGAGCCGGATCGGCAACGCGGCCGCCCGCCACGATGGCCGCGCCCTTTACCGCATGCGGCACTCGGTGCCTGGCTGTGGTGACGACGGAGGGCACTGCGGCTTCGGAGCAGGCCCCGCCCGGCGGAGTCCGCGCGTGTACTGAATGGCGAACCCTGCCCGGATGCCCGCGCTCTGGGCGGGTGAGCCCGGGTGGAGCCCACCGGGTGGAGCCCACCCGATGGGCTCCACTTCGGTGCGGAGGGCGATGCCCACCGGACGATGAGCGCCACCCGTCCCGTTGATCAGGTTCTGCGGCGCACGCCGTTCCCTCACTTCCCCTTGCCGGCGCTGGTATCGGTGGCCAGTCAGACGGTGGTGGTGCCGTGCGCGTGCACGCCCACAGGTGGAGGACCAGCGTGCGCCGCGATTGCTCTCCTCGGTGGACGGACTCCCTCCTCTTCCCGGACGGCCTTGCCACGCAGCAGGCATGGAACGCCGCCTGCCATGCGCGCGCCGTCCCGCGCCCCCACCGCGTACCTGTGCTGCGCTGATGGGTTGCTGCGGCTCTCGGGCACGAAGCGGTCCTGCGCGCGGTTCGGGAGTGGGGGCTTGGCCCGGCGCTGTCACAGAACCATGACATGCGAGGTAACAACCCGGTGCCGGGGTGGGCTGTCGAACTGTGTGAGACGGCGGGGTTGATCCACCCACCGTTCGGCGTGAGGCGGTATTCAGCCCCGCCGCCCACACATCACAGGGGGAATGTCTTGAACACCATTGCGCGTACTGTGCGTTCATCTCTCGTCGCTTCGGCGGCCGGGCTGCTGCTGACTGTCACGGGGGCCGTCCTGGCTCCGGCCGCCGTGGCCGACACCGCCCCGCCGGAGCTGGCTGTGTCCACCGAGGCGCCCGCGGAGATCGGCCTGGGCGGTCTGCCGGTCGCCTTCACCACCACCGCGTCGAACAGCGGCACGTCCGACGCGTCCTCGGCCCGGCTGATCTACCGTATAGACGGCGGCGTTGCCCTGCCTGACAACGCGCTGAGTCTGGAGTACCGGCTCGACGGCTCGACGTGGAAGAAGATCCCGCTGAGTATCGTCGAGGGCACCGTGTACGGCGGTGAGCTGCCCGAACAGCTCGCCCTGGCCGCGGGAAAGTCGCAGACCGTGCAGATACGGCTCGGGCTCCCCATGGGCACCCCGCACAACGGTGCCGGCAACGGGGGCACGGAGCATCTGAAGCTGACGACGATGATCTCCCACGGGGCCTCCGGCGCCGCCAATGCCACCGATTTCGACTTCGTCGGTGTGAACGGGCTGACCACCCGCCTGATCAACGTACCCACCACCGCGACCGCCGGCGGGGCGGCGATCACCTTCAAGGCCACGGTCAACAACGCGACCTCCTCGGCTTACGAGAACGTGACCGACGTGCTGTTCACCAACCGCTACACGACCGTCCAGGTGCGGCGCTCGGGCGTGTGGACGACGCTGAAGCCGGTCACCACCGCCGCCGAACCCGACATCTACGGCTACGACGTCATCGGCAAGGACGCCTCCCTCGCCGCGCACGGCACCGCGACCACCGACGTCCGTGTCACCTACCGCAAGGACGCACCGCTGGGGAAGACCGAGGTGTCCCCGTGCGCGATCGTCAATGAGGGCGCGATCCCCTTCAGGGGCACCACCAGCTGCGGCACGAAGGCCACGGTCACCGTGCGGAAGGCTGCGGGCACCTCCGCCACCGGGCCACGGACCTCCACCAGCTCGGCGCCGGTCGCGCCCGCCTCGACCACCACCGGGAACGGCACCGCCCCGGCCTCCGCTTCACCCGCCCCCACGGGCACCAATAAGGGCGTCGACGCCGACTCGGCGACGTCCGGTGTGACCACGCAGCTCGCCGAAACCGGTAGCGGCAACAGCGTCGCGGCACCGACAGCGGCCGCGGCCGGCCTCCTCGCAGCCGGAGCGGGCGCCTTCGCCTTCACCGCGATGCGCCGCCGCCGACGCAACCACATCTGATACCCACCCTGGGCGGGCCGTGTCGCCGTGTGACGGACACGGCCCGCACTTGTCGCGGTGCTGTCGGTGGGCGTGAACATCGCGGTGGTGCGTGCTGATGCGTGATGCGCGGGCGACGGCGCTTTGTGCCCGGCCTGTGGTGCGTGGTCGAACCGGGTTCACGGTTCCTGTCCCAGCGGCCGTAGGTCGCATCAGTCGAGGGCGTGACCGCGGGCGGCCTGCAGGATCTCGTCGGAGAGCCCGGGCTCGACGTGGCGTACGGCGCGGGCGATCATCAGCGCGCCGACCATTTCGCTGAGCAGGCGGACGGCCTTCTGGCGGGCTTCGGCCGGGTCGGGTTCGTGGCCCTTCTCCTCGGCTTCGCGCAGGAACTCGGTGGCGAAGCCGGTCAGATAGCCCTCGACGCCTTCGGCGTACGCGCTCTGCACCGCTCCGTTCTGCCGTACGGCGTCGGTGACCAGGGAGGCGGAGGGGCAGCCGCCGTTCGCGTCGTCACGGTGTGCGGTGGACAGATACCCGGCCACGACGTGCTTCAGCGGAGGGCCGGCCTTGTCCTGACCGTCCTCGATCATGGCGGCCAGGCTCTCGAGTGAGGCGGCGAAGGAAGCCCTGCACACCTCGACCACCAAGTCGTTCTTGGAGGCGAAGTGGTTGTAGAAGCCGCCGTGGGTGAGTCCGGCTTCCTTCATCAGCTCGGCGATGCCGACAGCGTCGATGCCCTGCGAGCGGAACATGCGGCCCGCCGCTTCCAGGATGTTCTGCCGGTTGCGGGCCTTGTCCTCCTTGGTGATCCGCGGCACTGCAGTCCCTCCGCCGTCGTTCCCGACTTGACCTTTTCAATGACGACCCTCATCATAACAGGAGTTCCAATGATGCCTATCATCAAACTGGTCGTCGGGCGGGAGCGCCGCGCGTGCCCCGACGCCGGCACCCGCCTGTCCGTCCCGGGATCCGACGACCCGGCGGGATCGCACCATCTGTCGGGTGCCGCCGTATGGGCTTGTCCCCGCGGCGACATCAAGCACCGAGGAGAACAGAAGTGACACTCAATGAAGAGGTCGTCCGCGAGGCATACCGGCTGGCGGAAGGGGACGTACTCGACGGACACGGCTTTCGCGCCCTGTTCACCGAAGACGGAACCTTCAACGACCTGCCGAACGCGATGACCCTCCGCGGAGACGAGATCGCACGGGGAGTGGCGGGGCTGGCCGGCGTCTTTCCCGACATTCACCGTGAACTGCTCACGGTGCATGTGCTCGGTGACGTCGTCGCCGTCGAACTGCGGATTCAGGGGACGCATCTCGGCGCGTTCCCGACTCCGGTCGGCGACATCCCTCCCACCGGGAACCGCATCGACGTGCCGACGGCGGACCTCTGGTACCTCCGTGAGGGAAAGATCGAAACGTTCAACTGCTACAACGCGGCGAACGTACTGCTCGCACAGATCGGGGCCACCCCCGACTTCGCATCGGCGATCAAGGCCGCCAAGACGGCTGCCACAGGGGCGTAGCTCCACCCCACGGCGCCCGGCAGACGACAGAAACGACACCGGGGCGGCCACCGCCGGCCGCCCCGGCCGGCTCGTCGTACGGCCGCTCCACCAGCGGTTGTCGCCGCAGATGCGCCAGGCGGTCCGCTCGGCCATCACCCTCACCGGCCGCCCGGGCTTCGTCGAGGAGGAAGCGGTGGCAGAACTCCGGGTCGTCGCGGTGCGCATCGAACAGGGCGTCGGCCCGGTATGCCTATGCCTCGGCCGTCTCGGCGCCGGTGGCAGCGCGATGGCCAACACCGCGTTCGACACACCGCGCGACCTCGACCGCATGCTCCGCCGCGAGTTGTGCAAAATCCAGCTCCAGTGCCGCCTCATCGGCGGCTGCCTCACCGCCACCCGCCTGACGGTCGAACCACAACCACCACCGGACTCGCCGGGACAACCTCAGTAGTTCCTGTTCAACGCGGGAGCTCCTGGGTCCGTGGGACGGATCCTCGGCTATGGGGTCTGGCGTACCGGGCCGGTCCCGATGGCGGCGTACAGGACGAGTGGCAATTCTTTGTCGGCCTGGCCGAGGGCGAGTCCGAGCCAGTGGGTTCCGTTGGGGAGTGGCCAGGCGAGCATGCTCGTGGCGTGCTGGGTGAGGTACTCGAGTGGTTCGGGGACCTCGTCGTCGAGCTCGCCGTTGAGTTCGGCCGTGAGCCAGGCCCAGAGGTCGACGGAGAGGGGGTCACCCCACCGTGCCGAGAGTATGAGCGTCAGGTCGTCGAGGCAGGCTTCCAGCTCGCCATATGCCTTGTCCCACGTCTGCCCGTCGTGTGTCTGCCCGTCGTGGTCCCAGAAATCCTGACTGGTCCGCAGATACCGAACTCGGTAGTCGGGGCCGGCGTGGCCAGTGGCATCGGTGGTGGTGGACGCGGGGAAGGACAGCGTGAGCAGTTCGTCGACCATCGGGAGGCAGCGATCACATGGGGTGGATGTGGTCATGGGCACATCCTAGAAGCCGACGCCGACAGTGCATTCCGTTGCTGGCTGGCGGCCCGCGAAGCGGCTGGTCCCCTCACGAAACGCCCGATGCTCGGTGGTCAGATCTCCGCCCTCCGCACCACGCATACCACCGGCATAGCAGGAATCCGGTCTCGCCATCCAGCTCCCGGGCGGCCGGACGGCCGCAACCAGCGATACGGGGCAGGGCAGCGGAAGCGGCCGCGGCCACTCCACCATTCTTGGTGCGATGCCTGGGGTCGGCGGTAAGCCGGCTGCTGTCGGTTTGGGTGTCGGAGAGGCGGCTGAAGGTGGCGCTTGACCGGCACGGCCGGCTGGAGTTGTACGCAGTCGTGCACTCGGGCGTGTGCACGGACAGCGATCAGCGACGTCGTATCGATCCGCTTCACGATTCGCGACGTTGCTGACGAAGGCGAGGGCCATCCGACCGCCCCGGGCAGGACCGAGTACTTCACGTGCACCTGAGGAAGGCACTCACCCCAGCACGGCCGCCAGCAGGTCCGCCCCAGCCCCGAGGGCGCGGGCAGACCGAGGGTGTAGCGGACGTGGCGGACGTGCCGCTGCGGGCTGAGCAGGTCCGCGTGACGGAGGACCGAGGTGGCGGGAGACCCCCGGGGGCGAGAGCTCCCAGGCGTCGGCCAGTTCAACGGTGGTGTGCGGGCCCCGAACCAGGGTGCGGAGCAGCCGCACGGGATGGGCGAGCGCCTCCAGCCGCAGCGGGACCGCTTCCAGGGACACCGGCTCGGGTGGACCGGCCTCGGGGACGGGGTACTGCACCATGGGCTGCCACCCGGGCGCGTGGACGACCACCAGGTGCGGGCGGCCGAAGACGCTGGGGAGGAAGGTCAGCCCGGTGCCCTGCGCGGAGGTGGCGTTGTCCCGGAGCTTGTCCACTTCAACCGACTGCTCGGCCAACTCCACCACTCCCCCCTGGCGCGCATTCCGTTCGATGAATCGATCGCCTTCCCCGCAGAGCCGTTGCCAGCAGGAGCAACCTCTGCGTGCACGGTCCAGCCCACATGACGAGGCGATACCGAAGGGTGCGACCATCGTCGGATGCGAGGGATCGATGAGCTGGTCAATGTGGATGACCCGGCGTGGCCGGAGCTGCAGGGGATCGTCAGGGAGAGCTCCGTGCCGGTTCAAGTGCTGCCCAGAGATATCGACGAGGGCCACCGCTGCCTTGTGTAGATGCAGGTCAGCGCGCGATCGATGCTGGGTGCAGTGGCGTTGCACACCGGCGGGTTGCTCGTGGACAACGGGTGGCTGCGAGTGTTCGGCGGGAGTTCCGGCCCGGTCGCGGATGGGCGGCTCCCGAGTCTGGCGCAGGTCAACCGCTTTCCCACGGACCTCGACCCTGGCTGGCATCCCGCGACGGGTCTGGTCGTAGGCCATGACATCGTCGGAGGGGTCTTCGCGTTGAACGGCGGCGATCCCGCCGCCGCCGGCCGTCCTGGGGCACCTGGCCAGATGACGTACTTCGCTCCCGACACCCTGGAGTGGGAGGCGATGGGGATGGGCCACTCCGGGTGGGTTGCCTGGCTGCTCTCGGGCAGGCTGGAGACGTTCTACGACGGAATGCGCTGGCCCGGCTGGCGTGAGGAGGCTGCGGCCCTGACCTTCGAGCAGGGCCTTTCCGTGTATCCGTTCCTGTGGTCCGCGGAGGCTCACGCCGATCTCGCGGCCACGAGTCGGCGGCCTGTACCGATGCGTGAGGTGCTCGGTGTCGCGGCGGATTTCGCCCGGCAGATGGGGCCGTCCGATCCGGGGTTCCTGGGCGACGTGTGACTGGCTCCGCTGTCGGTCCTGGCGTGTCAGCCAAGGTACCGGCATCGGGGAGCCGGGCCGAGGACCTGTGGGCGGGATGGGGCTGCGAACCCCTACGGCCTGACGACTCATTGATGGTTTCAGGATGACCCCGGTCGCTAGTGGCGGTCCTGTTGGCACTCGTACAGTTGAGTTGGCACCTTGACCCGGGTGCCGAGAACTCGGGGAAGCACCGGACGCCGCCCGGCCCGCCCTGCGGGCGGACGGCGCTACTTTCGAAACACGCCTCAGGGCCTCTTGTTTGGATCAAGTTGTTGGAATGGTCCTCGGCTACAGTGCGAGAATGACGATCCGTCGCATCATGCCCAATGTCGTCACCCAGGATCTCGAGGAGAGCCGAAACTTCTACAGCGGCTTTCTGGGGATGGACGTGCGTATGGACGAGCCGGGCTTCCTGATGTTGGCCTCGCCGGGTAATCCGACGGCGCAGATGACCGTAGTCTCTCCTGCCGCAGACTCATGGGATCCTCATACCTCGCATTCGGCGCTGGCGGTCGAAGTCGAGGATGTTGATGCCGCGTACGCCGCAGCCAAGCGCCAGGGGTACCCCGTGGTCCATCCCTTGACCACGGAGCCGTGGGGGATTCGGCGTTTCTTTGTTCAGGCACCCGACGGAAGTGTCATCAACGTCCACAGTCACGTCTGAGGATGAAGGGCTCATCGGGCAGACCAGAGAAGATGCCGGCAATGTGGAGATCGGTCGGATAGATCGTGCGGTCTTCTCGTAGCAGGTGGCGATGCCGCGCCACTGCTTCAGGCGGTTGATGCACCGCTCGACGGTGTTGCGCTGCCGACCGGCTGGGAGCCGCAGGCCGCAGGCGTGCCCGCCTCCCCCGATCGGGAACACGGCGCGGGCCCCGGTGCGCAAGGCCGAGGACGGCGGCTGGATCTGCGGTGTTTCTCCGCAGGCCCACGGGTTCCGCGCCGATCTGCCGGACAAGCCGCTCCTGCTGAAGGCGTGCCCCTCCCCCCTCCCGCGAAGCGCCACCCCGGCCAGTGCGTCACCAACCGAGACGCGGCCGTACCCCGCCCCGTGACGCCCACGCGCTGAACCGACTGGGCCGGGTGCCGAGCGTCCCGCCCTCAGCGAGCCGGGCCACCTGCGCCGCCGCGCTGCAGACGGCGGCCGCCACGGGGCGATGCTGGAGGGAGTGGCGGCCTGACGGGGGGCGCCTGCACGGTTGCAGCGGCCGCGCGCGTCGCGATGAAGGTGATACGCGAGGAGTACACGGCCGATCCGCACTTCCGGGCGCGATACGCCCGCGAGGTGGAGGCGGCCCGGCGGGGCATACACGGCCTCGGTAATCGACGGCCTTGCGCGCCTCGTATCGTTCGGCACGCATCCTGGGCTCACGGAGCTTGCAGGGGCGGCGGCGCCGAGCCCAGTTGCTGCAGTCGCCGGACTGACAGACCTCGCACCTAAACTGTCAGGGATCGATCAAGGAGCAGGCAGTGCGAATAGAGCGTCACCAGGTGGGCCAGGCAGTCATTTCGGCAGCGCGCGAGGACTTCGGGAATCGGGTGGGGGGGCTGGTTCGGTCCATGTCGAGGGCCGACCGGATGACTACCTACGAATGGCAGTCGATCGCCGACGAGTTCCTCGACTACCTGGGCGCCCTCTCTGTCGAGACACCCGACCTCGCGTCGTCGGAGGCCAAGGTGGCGCTCAAGGACGCGTCGGAGGCTGCGGCCGGCGCCGTTGCCTATGCCGCCTACCACCCGCACTGCAGCTTCCAGGTGTTCCTGGAGTACGTGAATTTCGGCATGAGCTACGAGCCGGGCGAGGACGCACCCGCGGAGAGCATCTCCGCCGGGGAGTGGATCGACGCGCTGTGCCTGGCCGTCCTCAGGGACAGGGCCCCGTGGCACGGTGAAGCCTTCCACTTCGCCCGGCGGAAGTTCGCCGAGCAGGCGCTCGGTACGCCTGCCGGCGAACTCGCCACCGGACTGATGGCCGTGGTCCTGGAAGACACCGGCGACGACGAGGAGTACCCGCCGAGCGCGCAGGCCAAGCTCGCCGCCATCGACGCGGCCCTGGACCGTGTCCGCACCCGCGCCTCGGAGACCGGTGACGGGCTACTGGACCGGCCGGACACCAAGGCGCTCCACGCGTTGCGCGCCCTGGTCGTCGCGGACCGGAATGCTTTCGACGCCGCGCTCATCAGCCTTCTGACCGGGCACGCTGCCCTGCGGAGTCCCGCAGCCTCTCCGAGCTCTCTGATCCCGCTGGTTCCCATCGCTCTCGCCGCGCTCGCGTATCGGACCCTGGGCTGGGCGCCGGCCGTCCGCACCGACTACCTTCCGCACGCACTGGTCACCGGCTTCGAGACCGCGGGTCCCAGGGTCGGAGGGTTCGGCCAGGACCGCCGGCCGGACGCGGTCGCCGCGCTTGCCACGGCCCCACTGGTGGTGGAACGGCCCGCCTGTGAGTGCGAGGGGATCCCGCAGATCGAAGCAGCGTACGCGGAACACCTCCGGGAAGCGTTCACCCCTGTCGAGGGCAAGCCCCTGGCTGTCTGGCGTATCGGTTGGGCCATGGGTGATCAGGGGCGCCTGTTCGAGTGGCGGGAGGGCAACTCCGACACCGACACGGATGCCCAGCTCGCGACGCTCCGGCTGGCGTCCCAGCTGGGGGCGGCGCTTTTCCGCATTGCGCTGGCGGAGCCGGGCACGGAGGCCGAGGTGCTCATCGAAGGGCGGCCGCTGCGCTACCCGGCCACGCGCGGCGAGGATGCCGGTGCCGGGTACTGGCAGCAGGCCGTCGCCTTCGCCTTGATTACCGGCGTGCGCGAGGACCTCGTCCCGCTGGTTCTCAGCGGCCCGACTTTCGCCCGGCCGGACGGCTCCGCGTTCAGCGAGTACCGCGAGGCACTCCACGCCTACCTGAAGGGCGCCGAGCCCGAAGCGGCCGCGCGACGGGCACTGCAGAAGGCCGAGCTGGCCAAGGACTGGGGGCTCGCGATGCCACCCGCCGTGCTGCTGTCGCAGCTCGTGGAGGGCGACGAGGAGAGCTTCAACCTGGCACTGGCCGACGCACTCGAAGCCCACCGGGCGTACTACGAGGTCGCCGACCGCTCCGACGATCCCGCAGTCTCCGTCAACCTCGACGTCCTCGCGCTCGCCTGCCACGCCCGCCGCCGCGGCTGGGCCATCCGCGTGGACTCCCCGTACCTGCCGCAGTACCTCCTCCGGGCAGCTGAACCCTTCTGAAGGAACTTTTATCCCTTCCGGGGTGTTTGGTGAGTCGCCCGTCCATCGGGTGGAGCGGTCACCCGACGGCCTCTTGCCGTCCCTCACTGGGTTGCGGCCTGGTCCGGCCGGTTCGCGTGGTGCTGCTGGTCAGGGGGCTTGACCGCAACAGCAGGCTGCTCAGGCTTCGGCCGGGCCTCGATGCCGCGGTGGCGGGTGTCGGCGGTCCGCATGCAGGCGGCGAGCCGGTCCAGGTTCTTCGGCGTGCGCAACCAGGTCGCCGGGTCGGTCGTGCGGCTCTCCAGGTACTTGGCGGACATCGAGGCCTGCTGGTGGGCCTGTACGACGGCGGCACTGCTGCGCTGGGGGGCCAAGGAGGCGTCCTGGCCGGGATGGTCGACGGCGTGGGGCCCGCCGAAGGCGCGCCGCCGCGGGAGTCCAGCCGCTACGAGCGGGCCCAGGGCGCGCTCCGCTTCGGCCAGGAGGGGGCGCCGGCCAGGCCGCGACACCGCCCACCTCCCGCTCCGGCAGCAGGTCCACCGGCCTGCGGGGCTCGACGTCGACCAGCACTGTGGGTCGCCCACCGCGACAAAGACGACCCGCCCCCCGGTCCAGGATGCGGGGGCGGCCTTGTCGCTCCTCCACGTACCGTGGATCACGCGGCGACGGTGACCGTTTTTGGTCTTGCGGCGCTTCGGAGGGCCATCTGGCGCCCCGTGCCTCGGGCCGGCCCCTGGCCTGGCACCCCGGCGCGGTCTGAGTTCCCCTGACTTCGGCCGAGGTCACCGCGCGCCGTCCAGCTTCTGCTCGTGGCGCTCGGCACGGTGCTGGAGTGCCGTACCAGCTGCACAGCGATGAGGGGGGCCGCTGCCCGTGGAGGGCAACGGGCAGCGGCTACTCCCCTGTTTCGCCGTCGATCAGTTCCCGGGCCACGTCCAGGTGGCCGATGTGACGGGCGTACTCCTGGAACAAGTGGAAGAGGATGCGCCCCAGCACGGGCGGTTCCTCGCCCACGGGGAAACGTCCGCCGGTCTTGGCCGGAGTATGCAGCGCCAGGCCGGCGGACTGGGCGCGGCCGGCCGTCGCCTCCCGTTCGAATCGGGCCCACACCTCGGCGACCGGCAGGTCCTCGGGCACGTGCCACTCCGCCTGCTCCCCGCCGGGCGGGTAGGGCGGAACGTCTTCCGCTGCGAACCCCCACCGCATCCAGCGGCGCTCCACCCAGCCGAGGTGCTGCACGAGGCCCAGCGGCGACCACCCGAGGGGAAGCACAGGGGCTCTCAGCGCCTCCTGCGGCAGTCCTTCGCATTTGCGTCGCAGTGTGTCCCGGAACCAGTCGAGGTACGCGGGCAGCAGTGCCCCTGGGTCCTCGATATCCGCCCCGGGGCCGGTGAAGAGTTCGCGCTGTGCCGGGGGTTCCATGCGTCTCCTCGTCGGTCGGCCGTACTCCTTTCTACCGGCCGGGCGGGGCCGTGTCGATCATGTCCGGGAGTGACAGAACGGCACAGAGGTGCGACAGGTGGGAACGCCGGTCCGAGGTCAGCAGTAGAACTCCCAGTCCTCGCGCGGGCTGAGGGCGCCCGCGGTGCGCGGATCATCGAGAAAGCGTTCCAGGAAGCGGCGGTTGTGTGCGCGGACCTCGTCGGCCGCGCGCGCGAGCGGGCTGCCGGCCGTGAGATCCAGCATCCACAACGGGCGAAGTTCGGCTCCTCGCAGGGCCTTGGCCGCCTGCGTGGTGGCTCCCGCGTGGATCCAGCGCGTCCGCAGGTCCGGCGCGCGCCGCACCTGCGTGTAGAAGAGTACGTTGAAGTACTCCTCCAAGCCGCTCAAGCGGTCGTTGTCGAAGCCGACCCAACGGATGAGGACCTTGCCCGCCGACTCGTAGTAGATGCAGAAGCCGACAGGGTGCGTGGCGTCGTCGGGCCGATTGCACACCGCCACCCTGGCCTTGTTCCCCAGAATGTCCACCGCGCGCCGCATCGACACCATCTCCGTCTCCGGAGTCGTCCTGTGCCCGTACTTGGCGAGGGTGGACGCCGCGGGGACGCCGAGGGTGCGCCAACAGTCGGCGAGAGGCAGGTGGCTGATGCGCAGCCCGGATTCGCGGAAGATCTTCTCCTCGTTCCGGATGTTGCGCCGCCTCTTGCGAGGAAAGGTCTCCAGCCAGGCCTCCCAGCCCTCCTCGGGCACGGGTATCCACGCATCCGCGTCCAGCAGCACGGGCGCGGCGGTGACCCCGGCTTCCCGCAGTTCCCTGACGTCCCGGGTGGTCAGGTACATTCCCACGCAGGAACGGGCCTCTCCGGGGCCGCTGCCGCTGACCTCACGCAACCGCCCGACCAGACGCTCCAGACGGTCCGGGGAGTGGTCTCCGCTCCGCAGCACATGGGTCTGGAAGCCCTCCGAGGAGCCCACGAGCAGTCCGTCGGGAGCGAGGTGGGGCAGCCCCGCCTCAAGCAGGTGGTCGTTCCACCGGTAGGTGGACCACGCGGGCAGACCGCTCAGTTCCCTGACCGGGACGGCGCACCGTCCCGCATCGTCGTCCACGATCACCGCGTCACCCGGCGTGCCCGTCTCCGCTGTGCAGAATCGCAGCCAGTCGCTCGTGGAGTAGAAGTGCTCGCCCGCGAGCCGGTCCCACTCTGCCGCGTCGAGCCCGCCGAAGGCCGTCGCCGCCTCGCTTCGCGGTACCGCACCCACGTCAGCCGAGTCCGCCATCGTCTCTCGCTCCTCACTCGTCACGTCTTCGTCGCTGCTTCCCGTGCGCGGTCCGGCGGTACCTCCCCTTCTCGGAGTCTCAGCCGGGGCAGCCTCCCGTCGTCCCGGGCCCGCAGCGCCTCCGCAGCCCATGGCCGCCAGTTGTCGGGCAGGTCCTTACGTGCGACCACGTGCGGCAGGACTTCCAGCAGAGCTGCGGCCTGTGCTGTCGCCACGGGAATCCCACACACCCGTTCGAGCATGGAGGGTGTGAGCCCGCCGCCCGCGATGAGTTCCAGCGGTCCGGCCGGGCCGCTCGAGCCGGTGCGGGTGACGAGCGCCGCGCACTGGAGGCCTGCCAGGTGCACGGCGGCGGGCACTTCGCGGATCCGTTCCGCCAGGGAGGCGTCCACCAACGAGGCGGCCGATGCCACGGCGTCGCGCATGACGGGCAGGTACCCCGCCTGGTAGTACCCGCCCACGCAGGTCAGCCCGCGGGCGAAGGCGAGCACTGTGAAGCACGTCAGCAATGACGGAACCAGCCTTCCCTGCGCAAGACTCTCGGCCAGGGCTTCGGGCGCGAGCGGCTGCCGCATCTCCTCACCGTGCTCGTCACGCCCGTCCAACCACGGCTGCCCGCCCCGGGCTCGGTGCGTCAGTGGCACCCGTCGCCCGTCCTCGCGCATGCCCCAGAAGAAGACCGTGCCCTCCCGGGACTGTCCGCCGGCGGGGCGTCCGAGGCGCCGGTCGAGGTCGTCCAGTCGCCAGCAGGCGGGCTGTCCGTCGAGCAGGCGCAGCACCTCGGAACGCACACGGGGGTCGAAGCAGAGCAGGCTCAGCAAGCTGTCGGGCCGCCGCACGTCCCCGGCCGCCAACTGCGCGCAAACGGCCTCCAGAGCCAGCTGCAACGGCCGCGGGCCCCCAGCGGGAAGCAGCCGCCCCCACAGCGCGGTGTTGATCGCCGCCGCCTGCGTCCCGTACTGGGACAGTTCCAGCACACCGGCCCGGCCCAGATCATCCCGCAGGAAGCCGCGGGCGGTCCGGACCGTGGCCGCACCGACTCTGCCCTCGCGTCCGTAGGCGGCGAGCCGGCGCGAGGCCCGCTCCACCATGGGGGCGGTCAGCGGCGGGACACTTCCCGCCGTCCATCGGCGGTAGCGGTTCGGGTACAGCGGCAATCGCAGGGGGATGGCGGAGGGCTCTCCGTCGCCCGGCTCGTAGAGCAGCAGTCCCATGGGGTAGGTGAGGTTGTCCATGCTCACCGAGGAACAGCCCAAGATCACCACCGTCCGTCGGGGGCGGCCTCGGGGCAGGGGCCGCATCCCGAACAGCAGGGTGCCGTGGACGGAGTCGGCGAACGTGTCCACGCCGAAGTGGTTGGAGGTGGGGATCAAGGGGTCAGCCCGTAGTTCCGCGACCGCGACGCGCGCCGTCTCCGCCCCGTACAGGGCCTCGACGTGCGAGGCGATGACGGGCCACAGGTCCTCGCACGCCCGTGCGGCCCATGGGGGTGGGGGCGGCGCGAAGGTGCGTACGAAGGCACCGAGAGACTGGCCACCGTGCTCATCGAGACACGCCCGGAACGCCGGCGAGTGCTGAGCGGCCAGCCCGAGCGCGTCCCCAGGTCCACCCGCGTCCGCTGTCAGCCCCGCGTCCACGGCTGTCCTTCCGTCGGCTCGTCCACGCCGTCGGCCTGCCCCGGTGCCGCGGAGGACTCCGCCACCGGTCTCTTCCCCGGGACGGCGGGATCGTCGTCGTCCGGCTCGGGAGATCCCTCCACGGACACCGTGCGCACGGAGCTGAACAGGAAGACGACACAGCTGACGGCCAGGGCCCCGGTAGCGACGGCGAGTGCCGTCCGTACGCCGAGGAGTTCACCGAGTACGCCGGCCAGCAAGCCGTTCAGCGCAATGGCACCCGTGCTGACCAGTCGCCAGCCCGCAGTGACCCGCCCCAGTAGTTCTGGCGGGATCATGCGGGCCCGCAGGGTCAGCGAGTGCACGTTGAACAGTCCCAGACCCAGTTCGTGCACGATCAGGCCCAAGATGAGGACGGTCACCGCTACCGGTGCCCGGCCGTGGGCAGCCGGGATGGCGGTGAGGGAGAGCGAACCTACGGCCATCGACCAGACGATGGCGCGCCCCGTCCCGAGTCTGCGGCCCACTCGGCCCGCCACCGCCGCGCCGAGCAGTCCGCCCAGGCAACTGACGGAGAGCACGACCCCGAGCGTTCCGGAGGTCAGGTGCAGGGACTGAATCCCGTAGAGGAGGAAGAGGGTGAAGGTGACCTGCCCGAGCAGGTTGAAGGCCGCCGACTGGAGCAGCACCGGGCGCAGCACCGGGTGGCGCGCGAGGAAGACCATGCCTCCCCTGATGGCAGGCCAAGGGGAGACGCTCTTCTCCCGCGGGGGACGGGTCTCGCGGTGCCGGATGCCGAGGTTGAGCCCGCCGGCGACCAGGTAGGAGAAGGAGTCGGCGATCACTGCCCCGGCCGGACCCAGCACATGGACCAGGAGGCCTCCGAGCCCGGGGCCGCCCGCGCCGGCGATCGAGTAGGTGGATTCCAACCTCGCGTTGGCAGAGGTCAGTTGCCGGGGAGGCACGAGTCTCGGCAGATAGGAGACGTATCCGATGTCGAAGACGGCCGTGAGCGCGCCGGTCGCGAAGGCGACCACCAGCAGGAGTGGTACCGACAGAAAGCCGAGGGCCCAGGAGAGCGGGATCACCCCCATCAGCAGGGCGCGGCCGAAGTTGGTCGCGGCGAGTGTCGGACGGCAGGGGCGGGTGTCGAACCAGTGTCCGGCAAGCGGGGATATCAACAGGACGGGTGCGTACTGCGCGGTCGCGAGCAGGCCCACCATGCCGGCCCCGGCGTCGAGGAGGGTGATAGCGGTCAGCGGGAGGGCGATGAGTGAGATCTGGCTTCCGATTTGGGAGAGCGTCTCCCCGCCCCACAGGCGCAGGAAGTCGTCGTTGTGTCGCAGCCCCCTTTCCCGGTCCGCGTGCTCCGGGGCCGTCGGGGGTGGCTTGCGCGCGGTCACGGGGTCTCTTCGGGTTCGATGTCGAAGCGCACACCGTCGGTCAGTCGTATCGCCAGGGCGCGCGCCTGTTCGGGGTCGGCGGCTCCCACGGCCAAGGCTCCGGCGCGCCCGTCGGACTCGTCGGCCGCAGTGACGCGCTCCCCCGGTGCGACGGCGAGTTCGGCGGCCAGGACAGCCGGATGACGCGTGGCCTCCTGCCATCCGTGAACTCCGCGCAACCGGCCGGGGGGCGGGCTGAAGTACCTCGTGGCACCGGCGCGGGCGCAGCCCCGGGGACCGGCGGGAGTGTCGCGGCCGAGGGAGTCGTCGTAGACCTCTCCGAACATCTCCAGTCCCTCGATCGCGTGGGCCAGCAGGCGATGGATGTAGTCGCCGCCGAGCCGGGCGTGGACCTCGCCGAGGATGATGCCGTCTTCGGTCACCCAGAGCTCGGTGTGGAAGAGGCCGTGGCTCAGGCCGAGAACGCGCAGCGCATCGGTGACCGTCTCCTCGATCTGCCGCCGCAGGGGGGGAGGGAGGGGGGCGGGCAGGGTGTGGGCTTGCTCGACGAAGAACGGGGGCGGCAGCTTCTCCTTGGCGGTGATGGCCAGGACCTGTGGCTCACCGCTGCGGAAGAGTCCCTCAACGCTGTACTCGGCGCCGCTGACGTAGCTCTCGACGAGGAAGTCCTGACCGCTCTCCGGCGGGAGGTGGCCGAGGGCTCGGGACAGTCCGGCGGCTGACGACACCAGGCTGACTCCTTCGCTGCCGCTGCCCATGCGGGGCTTGACGACCCATGGTCCGGGCGAGTCCTCCAGCAGGCGAAGGGCTTGTGCGGCAGAGGTGCAGGGGTGGGAGGCCGGCTGCGGAAAGCCCTCATCGGCGAGCCTGCGGCGGCAGTCGGCCTTACTGCGGATCAGGTCGATCACCTCGTGGCTGTTCCCCGGCAGTTCCAGTGCTTCGGCGATGCGTGCGGTCGCGGGCAGGGCCAGTTCCCGGCAGGTGAACACGGCGTCGAAACCCTCGCCGCGCCGGCTGCGGTCGAGGGCCCATGCGACAGCCGCTTCGGGATTTTCGAAGTCCACGGCCTCGGCCGTATCGGCCAGGTCGACGGCGTCCCGGGTGACGGCGAGGTCCTCGGCATGGCCGATGAGGTGCACCGCGAGGCCGCGTGCGCGAGCCTGCTCGATGGCCATGACGGCGACATCGATGCCCAGCGGCGCGGGTCCCGCACCACCGACGAGCAGAAGCGAAGGGGGGGTCAACGTGCCTCCTCGGTTCCGTGGGGGAAGAGCACGATTTTTCCGGTCTCGAACGAGGCCTGTGCCTCGAACGCCTCGGCGGCCCGGTCGAGCGGCAGGCGGTGCGTGATGTAGCGGTCCAACTGGTCGGGAACGGACGCGATGAGGCGTAACAGCCGGCGTGCGTCGTTGCGGTTGATGTCGAGGGTGCCCAGGAGGGTTACTCCGCGCTGGATCAGGTCCTCGTCGACGCTGAGGGCGAGGCACCCGGGCTCCGCGAGGAAGGCCACTGCACCCAGGCGCGCGGCCGAGTCCAAGGCGAGCCGCTGGTACACCTCCTGCCCCGAGCACTCGATGACGTGGTCGGCCCCGCGGCCTCCGGTGGCCGTCATGACCTCCTTGTGGGAGGGTTCGACCACGAAATCGGCCCCGAGGCCGCGCGCCAGTTCGGCGCGGTAGGGGGTGCGTACGGCCGCGATCACCGTGGCGCCGCGTGCTTTGGCGTTGATGACGCCGCCGAGTCCGACCGCACCCAGCCCGGTGATCAGTACGGTGCTGCCGGGACCCACGCCGAGGCGTTCCATGGCACCGAAGGTGGGGCCGAGGCCGCAGCACGCCATGGCGGCGTGCTCGTAGGACATCCCGTCGGGGATCGGTTCACACATCCAGGCGGGCTTGACTGCATACTCGGCGAAGCCGCACTCGCCGGATTCACCGCCGCATACGCCGCGCGGGTCCTCGGTGGCGGCGCAGTGGGCGTAGAACCCGCGCCGGCAGGGCTCGCAGCGCCCGCAGGGGTAGCCGCAGAGTGCGACCACCCGGTCTCCCTCACGGACTGCGGCCCCTGCGGGGGCCCGCACGACCTCCCCCGCCATCTCGTGGCCCAGCGAATCGGACCTGTTGCGCTCCAGGTACACGCCGTCTGTGTAGGCGACGTACTCGTTGCACATGGGCGCGGCCAGGACCCGGATCAGTACGTAGTCCCGGTCGATCCGCGGCATCGGCTTCCGCACCGTCCGGGCCCGGCGGGGCCCGTCGATGCACACGACGTCCATCTGCCCGGCCGGGTCAGTCATGGACGGCCTCCGCCCCGGCGAGGTAGGACCCGCACCCGCCTGTACGCGCGACGTCGAGGGTCACGCAGTGAAAGGAGCCGCCGAAGGTGTAGACGTGACGGAAGTCGACGGGCACGCACCGGAATCCCCACGCGGTGAGGGCCTCTATGAGGGGTTCCTCGTGGCTTTCCACCACCACGGTCTCGGGATCGAGGGACAGGACGTTCATGCTGACCCAGGGGCTGCAGAAGTACATCGGCCAGTCGGAGGGCAGGGCTGGCTTGGGCGCGGGGAGGATGTCCCATCCGTCGAACAGTTCGTGAGGTACGTACCGTTCGGGATTGACCAGCAGTTTGCCCGGAGCGAGCGGGGCGAGGGTGGCGTCGATGTGCATCGCGTGCGGGTCGTCCACGTCGATCCGGCTGACGCGGAAGCCGTCGCCGAGCGACCGGCGCAGCCACTCGATCCCGAACTCGTTGGTGACGTGGCTGCGCTGGACGACCAGGTCCCGCCCGAACCGCATGACGTCGGCCGCGTCGAAGACCGGCTCGAACTCCCCCACGGCCCAGCCGTTGCCGTCCTCGGCCGATTCGTCGCTGAACAGGTCCTCGGTGAGCTGCGGCTTCGGGGCAGCCATCCAGCGGGCTCCCTGCCGGAACCAGTCCTTGATCAGCTCGCGGAAGGCATCCGTCTCGAAGTACCGGCAGCGCCAGGACATCGGGGCTTCCACGATGGTGTCGCCGACGACCATCAGGCAGTCCCTGGGCATGCCCGCGTACAGGCCTCCCTTGCTCGTCCAGTGGGGAGTGGCGAAGGAACTGCCGTGCGGAGCCGGGGCCGGCCGCCGTACACGCACGCCCTCGGCCTCCAGCACCCTGCACAGGTTCTCCAGCTCCTCGCGCGCGGCCCGCAGATGCCCGGCGGGGAAGGGGGAGCCGCCACGGGTGCGCAGGTCCTCCCAGGAGCTCTCCGGCATGGTGTCGGCCATGGAAGGCTGCCATGTCGGGAAGACCGCGTCGTCGAGGCGGCCCACCACCACCTCCTCCAGGGGGTCCCACTCCGTGAAGGAGTTCACCGGACAGACTTCGGCGGTCCGGGGCGCGGCGGAGGCAGATACGCTTTCGTGGAGCATGGGGTCACCTCTGGTAAGGGATCTGACGCCCGTCCGGTGGGTCCGGCGGGGCAGGGGTTCAGACGGCGCTCGCCAGGCCGCCGGCGCTCTCACCGCCGTCGATGACGAAGCTCTGGCCGGTGATGAACGCGGCGTCGTCGGAGGCCAGGTACGAGACGAGCCCGGCGATTTCGCGCGGGGTTCCGAGACGGCCAAGAGGGATGGCGGCAGCGCACTCCGCCAGCATGTGCGGGGTGTACTCGGATTCCTGCATGGGAGTCAGGACGTAGCCCGGGCAAACGGCGTTGACCCGTACGGTGGGGGCCAGTTCGAGGGCCATGGTCCTGGTCAGCTCGATCAGTCCGGCCTTGCTCGCGTTGTACGCGGCGTACTGCGGCATGCCGACGAGACCGCTGACCGACGCGGTGTTGACGATGACGCCCCGGCCGCGGGCGTGCATGCGCAGCGCTGCCTGCCGACCGGTGTGGAACGCCCCGGTCAGGTTGACCGCGAGGACTCTGTTCCACTCGGCGGCGGAGGTATCGAGGACGTCCCGCCGGATGCTGATGCCCGCGTTGCTGCACAGGACGTCGATGCCGTCCCACTCGCGGTCGAGCCGTCCGAACGCCTCCGCCACCGATGCCTCGTCGGCGACGTCCGTCCCCACGGTGAGCAGCATGCCGCCGGTGTCCCGTGCGGCGTGCCTGCCCAAGGCTTCGAGGTCGTTGTCCAGGACCGCGACGCGGCAGCCCTGGGCGAGGAACGTTTCGGTGATGGCCTCGCCGATGCCGCGGCCGCCTCCGGTGACCACGACGGTCCGCCCCTCCCCGGACGCCGGCATCACGCCGACCACGTCGCGGCGAGGACGCGGTCGAGGTGCGCGGGCAGGGGGACGACGTGCGGAGCCCGTACTCCCTCGCATGCGGCGGTGTAACCGTAGGAATACGCGCCCGTGTTCGGGAACAGCAGCGCGTCGCCGTCCGCGAGTGGCGGCAGCAGGGCATCCCGTTTGATCACGTCGAAGGAGTCCATGATCGGCCCGACCAACTGGGTGCGGGAGGGCTCGCCGCGCTCGGGGGCGAGGATGTCGAGGCTCTTTCCTCCGTCCTCGATGAAAGTGGTCTCGAAGAGGCCCGAGTAGCCGCTGACGTCGAGGTGGGTCAGCCGGCGTCCGCCCGCGACGCGGTCAGCGACGACCGTCGCGAGCGTCGCCATCGAGGGCTCGGCAAGATACCTTCCCGGTTCGCACAGCAGAGTGACGTCGGACGGCAACAGTCGCCGGGCGTGTTCGCGGAGCCGGTGGAAGAAGTCCGGGTGGTCGTGGTGGAAGCGGCGCCTCGCGCCCGGGAAGGCACCGCCGATGTTCATCACAGGCACTTCGCCCACGTCGGCGGAGAGTTTCGCCCGGACCTCCGCGGCCTCCTCCAGCGCGCGCCGGTAGGGGACGGCTTCGGCCAGGTCCTCGGTGTCGGTGCCCACGAAGAAAGACAGGGCCTCCACCGCCAGACCGTGTCCGGCAGCGAGACTGCCGAGTCCCACGACTTCCTCCGGCAGGGCGCCGAACCGTACGACCGACCGGGCCGACTCCCCCGCCAGGGCCGGACGCAGCCGCAGTGTGAGGCGCGCGCGGTCAGTCAGGGAGGCCAGCAGCCGCAGCCCCCTCACATCGTCGACGACGAAGCGGGTGACTCCGGCGTCGAGCACGGCCTGGGCGGTGCGTGCGTCGATGACGGGGTTCACCCAGGTCACGCGCTCCGGCTCGACGCGTAAGTGGAGCAGGGCGCGCAGGTGGGCGAGGTTGGTGACGTTGTACTCGTCGACGTCACGGACGGCCTGGAGCATCAGCGGATGGGTGTTGGCCTTGAGCGCGTAGGAGACGCGGCAGCCGAGGCCGTCGCGGAGCAGGCGCAGGGCGTCGGCCACGGACTCATTCGAGAAGAGCTGGACGGGGGTGGCCAGGTGCTGCTCTCCCACCCAGTCGACGATCTGTTCGCGGAGGTGCGCGCTCATGTCCGCAGCCCCCGTCCGCGCAGCAGGTAGCCCAGCTCCACCCCGCTGCTGTCCACGCTCGCCGGTGTCGTGACTGCCGCCCGGCACTCGAGGCCGGCCCGTTCGAACAGGTCCTCCCAGAAGGGGCGGGTCTCCAGGTGCTGGTTGGTGAAGACGTGGAGCAGGTAGTACAGGTTCCAGAAGTTGCGGGCGAGCCCGTGGCGCATCACGGAGGGTTCGGCGACCTTCTGATCGACCTCGATGACGACTATGTCGATGTCGGGAAAGGTGCGCACCAGGGAGCGCAGCATCTGCAGGAGCGTCTTTTCGCCCTGCTGGCCGAGCACCTCCTGAAGGACGTAGCCGAAGACGATGGTGTCAGGCGCACATCCGGTCGGCGGATCGGCCAGGAAGCTCTCGGCGGAGGCGTTCACCAGCGTGATCCGGTCGCCGAGCCCTTCCGCCTCGATGTTCGTCCGTGCCTGCTCGAAGGCGTCCGGGTCCGGCTCCGCCCCCCAGGCGGTAGCGCCTGGCATCCGCCGGCACAGGTCGATGAGGTACTGGGCGTCGCCGCATCCGAGGTCGAGGAGGCAGGCGGGTTCGAGACCGGCGTCCGTGAGCAGGGTGTGCATCATCGGCATGCCGTCGAAGTGGGCTATCTCGCAACTGCCGGTGCCGACGTCGCGCCCCTCGCGTGTGCAGAACGGCGCGCCGCGGCGCATTGCTCCGCCGATCTGCCCGACGGTGCCCGCGTAGCCGCCGACGAAGAAGGTGTACCAGCTGCGGAACTCGGCGTAGGAGTGGGCCTTCGCGCCCAGTGCCGTACGGCCGTCCCGGACGGTCAGGACACCCTCGTTCGCCAGGAAGAGCAGCAGGCCCGTGAGGCGTTCGGTGTCCAGATCCAGGTCTTTGGCCAGGGCCTCGATCTCACGTGGCCCGTCGGATGTGTTCAGCGCGTCGTACACGCCGGAGGCGAAGAGGTGGTGCAGGCACGAGGCCAGGAACAGCTCCGCGATCGGGCGGATGCCGTCGATGAGGCGCTGCTCGAAGCCCTCGTCCACGCCGGGGAGGCGCGCGGGGGGCAGTGGGGAATTTCCGTTGACCATGGCCGTCCTCAGGTGGAGGGGTCGTTGTCGTGGGAGAAGTTGCCGGTGCGCAGCGCTTGGTACAGCCGCTTGCCGGTCGAGGGGGGCGAGAAGAAGAAGCGGGTCTCCTCACGGCGTCCCAGGACGCCGTGCCGCACAAAGTCGGTGCCGGTCCTGGCCCAGTAGCGCGGGCCGAGCCGGCCCAGCAGTACGAGGTACTCGGCGAGCCGCTGCGCCGTGCCGAACCAGTGGTTGACCGAGACGGAGGGTGTCAGCGCCCGGATGTCGTGCCAGCAGCCGCGGGGGATGTACACGATGTCCCCCGGTCGCACGACGCCGCTGTAGAAAGTGGCGTCGCGGAGTTTGGGATGTACGGCCAGATCCGGCGCGCAGACGTCGATCTGGCTGTTCACCAGATTATCGGGGAAGGGATAGGCGGCCGCGCTGTCCCGCCAGGAGAGCAGGGTCACCTGTTTCTCCCCGGAGAGCTGGCAGAAGAGGTTGTCCTTGAGATCCGCGTGCAGCATGGAGCGGGTTCCCGCTGAGCCGATCCACGCGCGGGTATCCGGTTCGTGGGTGTCGGCCGGACCGAGCAGAGCACCGAACTCGCACTCGGACAGGTCGAGGAGGTCTCCCGCGCGTTGGTACGCGAGGTAGCAGGGCGTGTCCTCCTTCGCGTGCGCCATGGCGTCCAGGAAGGCGGCGAAGCTCAGATCCCGTTCGTAGCGCTGCTGGTCCTGGGGGAAGAGCACGCCGTCCCCCGGCAGGTTCATCAGGGCGCGCACACGGTGGTGCCCGTAGCGTTCGCGCAGGCGTTCCGGCTGCCAGGCGCGCTTGGCGGGCCAGTCGTCCGCCAGGCCGCGGAACAGCTGGGGGACCGCGTGTTGCCGCACCGCCTGCCGCAGGCCCCGGGGGCTGGAGTGGGCGGCGAGGGGCAGCGGGCGCACGTCCACGCCGGCCTCCTGGAGTGCACGTACGGGATGTGCGGGGAGCGGGGACCGGGCAAGGGCGGTGTCGCGGCCCGGGTACGAGGTGGTCACTGGGGTGTCTCCTGCCGTGGGGGGAGGACCTGCCGGCTGGGCACGGTTCCGGAGCAGATGTGTGCGGGCCAGCCGTCCAGTACGAGGCCGTTCGGGCCCGGGGTGGCGCGCAGGTGGGTGCCGGGCCTGTGCCAGTTCGCGCGGTGGGGCTCCATGGTGACCGGGCCGTCGGGCACGAGGTGGCGCGCGAGGAGGACATGGGCGCATGCGAGCGCGCCGGTGCCGCAGGCGAGCGTCTCCTGGTTGATGGCCCGTTCCCAGGTGCGGTAACGGGGGGTGCGCCCGGCGAGGTCGACGTAGTTGACGTGGACGCCCGCAGGAAAGGCTTCCTTGTAGCACAGGTTTATCCGGGCGCCGAAGAATTCCATCAGGCCGATGGATTCCGGTGTGGGAGAGGGGGCGAACAGCTCCTGCGCGAGCGCGGGTGAGCCGTGTGCGCCGACGAGGACGAGGTGGGGTTCTCCGTTGAAGACCAAGTGCCCCGTAAGCCGGTCAGGCCATGGCTCTCCCGTATCCGGCAGGAAATGCCGAGGCGGGCGGTCGACGGCGAGTTCCAATTTCAGGAGACTCTGCCGTTCGGGCAGGTGGCCCTGCCCTGTGAACGGCACGTGGCCTGGTAAGTCTGCCTTTCGGCGGTACAACGTCTCGGGGACCTCGCGGGGTGCTCCGACGTTCACCCACATGCGCCCCTCATCGGCCCCTTCTCCCACCCGCACCTGTCGTGGACGCCCGCAGGGAATTTCGGTGAGGAACGTCCACACCCGCCCTTCGCCGCCGGGTGCCCGCGCTTCCGGCAGGCACCGTGCGGCGTAGTGCCCGGCGGAGAGAAGACCATTCCCGCAGGAAAGGGTCTCGCTACCGTCCTGTTCGAAGATGCGGAAGGTGAGAGCGGCGCCGCCCGGCGCGTGTGCCAGGTACAGGACGTTGTCCGCACCCCCCACTCCGAAGAAGGGGTCCAGGATCCATCGGGCGAAGGACGATCGGGTCGCGTCGTCGGGGAGAGGAGTGCGTGTCTCGTCCACGATGAGGAAGGTGTTGCCAGCGACCGAGTACTTCTCGTACCCGACCCGCCCGCCCATCGTCCGAGTGGAAGCAGTCATCGAATACCCCGTGGCCGAGCCGGCCGGTCAGCGCAGATCTTCCTCACCCTGCACCGCTTCCTTCATGGCCATCGCCGTCGGCGTGTGGGCGGTGGGCAGCTGGGTTCCGAAGAACTCCTCGCCGTGCACGACCCGCAACTCCCGGCCGCTCCCGTGGAACTCGCCGCGGCGGTGCATGAGCCGGTAGTTGTCGATCACCACCATGTCGCCGTCGGACCAGCCGAGCGGAATCTCCCGCTCCAGCGCCAGCTTCTCCACCGCGTCGAGGAAGTCCTGTGGCAGGGGCTCGCCGGTCGCGAGTTTCATGCCGTAGTACTCGGGGTCGGTCACCGCGTGGAGCGCGGTATTGCTCAGGCTCCGGGCTCCGGCCCGCGTGGTCACCGCGATCGGCGTCGTGTACCTGGTGTGCAGGGTGCCGTCCTGCGAGAAGTCGAACTCGAACTGCGGCAGCGTGCCCAGGAAGTCGCTTATCTCGGAGGGGTCGTCGCCTCCGGCCGCCTTGCTCCACTGCTCGCGGGGCCAGGCACGATGGAAGCACAGGTCGTTGTCGAGGGCGAAGGAGCGCCACTCGTCGCTCAGACCCTCCAGGAGTGCCACGCCGTCCACGACACCGGTCGGCGCCCCTCCGTCGCTGCCGGCGTTCAGGCAGAGGAACCACAGGGCGTCCGGGCGCCAGGGATTGTAGGAATCCTCCGCGTGGAAGCCCAGGGCGACACCGCCGGGAGGGTAGACGATGGAGCGAGGGGTAGCACACTTGCCGAACTTCCGCGTGAAGGCCTGGTACTCATCCATCGTCGGGTCGAAGCCCGTGAAATACACCCAGCCGTTCTCCCGGAGGAGGCGACGCACCTCATTCGGATCACAGTCGGATAATGTCTCACCGACCCCCGCAGCAATAGTGCTGCCTATCTCGGCGGTCTTTATTTCCATGCTTCCTCCATGGAGAGAAGATTGCACATGGCGAATCCGCAGCCGCCTACGGCCGTGCGGCGCCGCTCTCGCGACAGGTCATGCGCGCCGACAACTCCACTAGACCGCCGCCCATTTGGCCGAGCAACCGGTCACACGTGTGATACAAGTCACATCACGGTTAAATTGCTGGCCAGTTGGTGGATATATTTTCGGCGCTTTGACGAGTTTGTTTGTGGCCACATTACGGGGGTATCCGTGCTGAGCGCACTAGCGCCCCGTCAAAGGCGGGCGAGAGTTCAGTGCGCCCGACTACTGAATGGCGAACCCTTTCCAACCCGCCGGTCTGGACGGACGATTGGCAGGCTGCCCGAACTGTCGAAGCCCCTGATGGACGGGTGCACGACCAAGATCACCCGTGTCGGCCGGAAGTTTCATGTGCTTGCCGGATAGTGAGTCCTTTCCCACCTCACGCCGAAGCGTGGTGAAGGACGAGGATGGCTTGGGCGATCGCCGTGATGCGGTTGGTGCTGCAGCGGAGTTTTCGTAGGAGGCGCCGACCTTTCAGCGTGACCATGGTCCGCTCGCGCAGCGGATCTTGGCGTGCGTGCTGTTGTGGCGGCGTTGCCACCGCTCGATGCGACGGCCGCGGAAGGGCATTCGGATGGAGCTGCCGGCGTCCTGGTACGCCTTGTCGGCCCAGCACTTGAGGTCGGCGGCGGTGAGTGCGCCGACGATGCCGCGGGTGCGGGCGGCAGTCGGGTCGTGGGTGTAGCGGACAGCGCGGGCGAGACCCACAGCAGGCGGCCGAACAGGTCGGTGAGGACCTGGACGTTCCTGCCGTGGCGCTGGTGTTCGCCCGAGCAGCACAGGGCTTCGGCGGCGATCCGGTCGATCGGCAGCAGGGCGCCGCCGTCCAGGATCACGAACGTCCTGACCCGTACGACGCGCATCGCCTGGGTCAGAGTGGTCGCGAGGACAGCCAGAACCTCGACGGCCTCGCGCATGCAGCGGTAGGCGGTCGCGCTGCTGAAACCGAACCCGGCAGCGAGCCGGGCGCATGTGTCACCGCAACGCAGAAGTGCCGGAGCGAGGAGCCCCTGACGACCGGCAGCCAGACGCCGCCACCGGCTCCCGACAGCCCCTCGTCGCACAGCGAGTCGTCCGGTCAGGTACCGCAGAGTGCTTCAGTTCAGTTCGCCGCTCTGAGCGCCACGGTTGGCCGGGCGGCCGGTGATTCGAGTGGTGGGCCGAGGTAGTGCTTGGTCACGTCGTGGACAGGCGCCACGTTCCGGCCGAGCGCACCTGGTAGTAGCCGCGCCCCGGCCACTGGAACGTATGCTCCCCGGCTCGGCCCTCAACCACCGTCACCCAGTAGGCGAGGTGGTCGTCCAGCGCCTCCAACTGGATCAGGCCCGGCCCCGCGCAGTACAGGACGCCCGGGCCCTGGTCCCCTCGGTAGTGCACGACATCCGATCCGGTCCCCTTGATCTCGTCGTGGAAGCGCGGGACTTCTCGCAGTGGCGCCGCTGTCGCCGTCCACTCCTCCTGTTGGCCATCGGCAAGCACGCGGAAGGCGACGGATTTCTTCCCTTCCGGCAGCGGAATCCGGGCGGTGATGGGGGCGCCGTCGCCGGACAGCGGGTACTGGCGGGAGGAACGTCCCTTTCCGCCGCCCTCGAAACGTACGCGGACCCGTGCCTTGCCTCCGGTCGAGAAGACCATCACGGCGGGACGGTATGACGGCATGGCCAGGTGGTGGGTCTGCTCGTCGCTGTCGCTCCTCCCGCTGACCACACCACCCGTCGGCGCCTTCGGACGGCGCTCAGCGCCGCGCGGCCGGGTGGTGTGGACTCTGCTGCCCGGGACCGGATGTCGCGGAGTGCCTGGGCTCGCGTTCTCCGTCAGGCGCACCGCGTCCGCTGCGCATACGGCGATGTTGCGAGCGGCACCCCCGGGAGGCTCCCAACTGACCAGCCGGGCGGCCCGGCCGTGCCGGGCGTCGAAGAAGCACAGGGGCATGCGCTCCGGTAGCGCCCGGTCGGCGATCAGGGCATCCAGACAAGCCAGCGCGTGCCTGCCCTCGTCCAGTGTGCGAAGGACAGGGAGTGTCTCCACCCGTATCCGGTCGCGCTCGACCTCCCGCTTTGCCTGGTCGTACGCGTCGAGGGCACGAGCGAGTTCGGCCCGCATCTCATCCGTCGCACCGGGCTGACCGGGGCTGAACGAATGGACGTCCAGTGCCTCGCCCAAGGCGGTGATCTCGGCCTCGATCTCGGCGAGCGCCGACTCGTCGTGTCCGCGCCATGGCCATAGTCGGCGGAGCCCCCCGCCCACGCTTCTACGCATGGTCCTCATCATGCCGCACGGCCCGGTACGCACGTCCCGAGATCGGCGGCCGAGCACGAGGCGGCCGGCTGAAGCACTCCATGGCTCGCCAGGCTTTGAGCTGGGCGAAGGCGCCGAGCTCGTAGGTGGAGTGCGGGCCCGACTCCGGTTCAGGACTCGGCGGCATCGAGTCTCTTCTTGAGAGGCTCGTATTCCAGCTCCCATGCGCCCGGACGTACCTGAAGGTCGCGGACCAGGAGTCCGAACAGCTTCGCATCGAAGTTGACGGCGAACAGGCTGCCGTCGATGTTGTGCCCGTTCACCATGACAGTGGGTGTGCCGGGGCCGATCGGATCGTCGCCGGTGTGTTCGTAAGCGCGCTGGGAAGCGGTGACGAACGAGCGGTACCTCATGGTTTTGACGGCCTGATCGAAGGTGTCGTCGCGCAGGCCGGGAACTTCATCGGCCAGCTTCAGCAGGCGTGCGGTAGTGAACCCGCCGCTGCTCTCGACTGCGACCTGGTTGGCGAAGAGAACCGCGTGGTACTCAACGAACAATCCCTTCTCCGACGCGGCGCGCAGGGCGTTCACGGCTCGCTTGGAGCCGTCACCACCGAGACGGTCGTCCTTGAACGAGGCGAAGGTGTACTTCGCCTTGACCTTCCCTTCCAGCAGAAGGGCTTGCAGCGCGGTCGCGCCGGTCCGCTCGAACTCCTCGACCACAGGACAACGCGGGTCCTCATACACCTGGACCGTCGAGCTGGCCTTGGGGTTACCCACCTCGAAGGTGGTGCCGTCAGCATCTCTGCGTTCAGGCAGGTCCTCGGGAGACTGATAGCTGACGGCCCGGGCTGCCACCGGATCGTCCTCTCCAGTCCTCTCACCGCCGGGCGCACATGCCGCCGAAACCCCCACAAGTCCCACGATCACGGCAGCCAAGACGGGTCTTCGGATCCTCATTCCCATCAATCTCTGTCCCCTCCCCTGTGAACAGCTGACTCTACGTCCCAGGTGTGACAGATACACCCGTGATACAGGGCCAGCAGGACCGAGCCACGAGGGGACCGCGTCGCCCACGTCTACGGATGACCACCCAGCGCCGTCTGCGGAGCAGTGTCCTCGGCTCGCTCACACCAGGTGGCGGAGTCGGAGATCGATCCAGAGCCCCTTTTGACGCGCCCCGGCGGCGCGCTGGTGGGTGCGGATGATGCTGCAGTCGTCGGCAGCGGCCCAGTCAAGGTCGCCTTCGGCGTCGGCCTGGGCGAGCAGGGCGGTGAACCCATCTCCCAGGTGCCGTAGGCGGCCCAATTCCGCAGTTGGCTCTGAGCTTCCTTCCACGAGCCGAGGTGCTCGGGCAATTCCCTCCAGGGAGTGCCAGTGCGGTACTTGAACGCGATTGCGTCGATCACTTACCGGTGATCCCGCCACCTTCAGCCCCACGTCAGCGTCCGATCCGGCAACAGCGGCTCGGTGCGCGCCCACTGGGGCTCGGTCAACGCCACGCAGCAACCAACGGTCAGATGGTCCGAAGGAACGGCCTGAGGCCCGTCCAACCGCCGGACCACGAGGACCCGTTCCCACACTCGCGAGCGCGGGGCGTTGTAGAGTCTGTGCACATCCCGGGAATGCTTCACCCTGCACATGCCGTGCCCGTGAAGGCGTTTCTCCCGGTTCCACCACTGTGACCCCTGGGGGGGCTTTGACTTCTGTGGAACCTGGCCGTTCCGTCGCACGCTCCAAGCGTGCGAGCCGGATAGCGGCCTGCACCGCACTCGTTCTTTCCGCCGGCATGCTGCTGGCGGCCCCGGCCTCGGCCGACGACCCAGCGCCTGCCCCGCGCCGCACCGTCCAGTCCCTCATCCCCGCAGCCGCCCCGCAGCCCACGCTGACGTTGCCGAAGCACCCGGCGATGAAGAAGCCGTCTGCCGCGGCCGCCGACGGTGCGAAGGCGGCGCCCGTTGCCGCCGCCCCGCGTTTCGACGTGGACGGTGACGGCTACAGCGACACGCTGTACCGCGGGATCGACGGTCGTTACTACCTCGTTCCGGCCAACGAGACGGACCCGCAAGAGTTCACCCTGACCACCGGCGACCTCGACGAGCAGCTCAAGGACGTCATCACGCCGGGCGATCTGAACGGCGACGGTGTGCCCGAGCTGCTCACCCTGTCGGCGGCCGGCACGCTCTCGATCCACCAGCTCCGGGGCACCAGCGCCTCCGGCTCCGCCGACTGGTCCGGCACGGGCTGGCAGAAGTACAACAAGGTCGTCGCCGCCGGCGACCTGACCGGCGACGGCCGCGGTGACCTGCTCGCCCGTACGCCGTCCGGCGACATCTACCTGTACGCCGCCACCGGCAACGTCACCGGCGCCCCCTTCGAGGCCGGTGCAAAGGTGGGCTACGGCTGGGGCGTCTACGACCAGATCGTCGGCGCGAACGACGTCAACGGCGACGGCATCGGTGATATCTACACCCGTACGTTCGCCGGTGACGTGTACTACTACGCGGGTACCGGCGACGCAGCCGCACCGTACAAGGCGCGCGTCAAGGTGGGCTACGGCTGGGACATCTACAACCAGCTGATCCCGGTCGACGACGCCACCGGCGACGGCCTCGGCGACCTGATGGGACGCACCCCGGGCGGCACGCTGTACTTCTACGAGTCCACCGGCAACGGCACCTTCCTCAAGCGGACGGCCGGCGGCACCGGCTGGAACGTCTCCTCTCTCTTCGCGGGCCAGGGCGGCAACCCCGCCTTCGGCAAGAGCGGGCTGATGGCTCGAACCACCGGAGGCACCCTCTACCGGTACTACGGACTGAACAACGGCAAGCTCAGCGCCCGTACGAAGGCGAGCGACGACGGCGGCTGGGCCGGCGCGGACATCAGCTTCGCGTCGTCGCTCGACAACGACGGCTACGCCGACCTCCTCGAGACGTCCAACGGCACGCTCTACAACCAGGGTTCGAGCCTCGGCAGTGGCTGGGGCGACTACGACGCCCTCATCGGCCCCGGCGACCTGAGCGGCGACGGCAAGGGCGACCTGCTCGCCCGCACCAACTCCGGCGACCTGTACCTCTACCGGGGCAACGGGTTGGGCACCGGGTTCTCGACCAAGATCAAGGTCGGCTACAACTACGGCATCTACGACAAGATCATCGGTGCGGGCGACCTCGACGGCGACGGTCTGAGCGACGTGGTGGGCCGTACGCCGAGCGGCACGCTCTACATGTACCGAAGCACGGGCAACGCCTCCGCACCGTTCACGAAGTACCGCACCGTGATCGGCGTCGACTTCGACGTCTACCCCCAGTGGGTCGCCCCGGGCGACATCAGCGGTGACGGCAAGGCCGACCTGATCGGCGTCGACACCAAGGGCGACGTCTATCTCTACACGTCCACCGGCGTCCCCTCCGCGCCGCTCTCCGAGCCCGTGAAGATCGGCTACGGCTGGGACATCTACAACAACCTGTACTAGGACGCGTTTGCAAGAACGCCTGCCGCCCACAAGGCGGGCCGGGCCGCGCCTGGTGCGTGCGGTCGCAAGGCGCCGGGGAGTCCTCGTAGCGGAGCTACCAGGGCCTTTCGGCAACGCTGCGAACGCGCCTGCCAGGCGTCGCCCGGCGGGCGGAATCTTCGCGATACACCTGGGACGGCCAGCCGAGCTCGCTCCGGTGTGGCCGTCCTTGGTGGGACTCGCCTCCGCCCTCTGCTGCTACACATGATTCCTCGAACCGGCCATGTAGGACACGGCCTCCACCTCAGTCAGCACAGTCGGGCGTGCAGGATGGCGGCACCGTCACCCTCGAGGTCTTCGCAGGCCGCTGCACGGCCTGCCATCCCCATCACCAGCGATAGGGTGGGCCCCCGGAGCAGATGCCCCGAGCCGGTGGTGAACGGTCCGTCCGTAGCCTCGACCCGCAGACCCGCGATCGCGGCCCTGCTCGGGACGGTGAAATCGCGGCTTGCGAAGAAGCGGGCCACGGCGGTCGTCGTGGCCACTGGGGGTGTCCGCACAAGACCCAATGGCCGACGGATGTCCTCGCTGTGGACGACGATCTCGCCCAACCAGGCAGCAGTATGTCCTGTCGGCCCGGCCGACCCGGCGACAACTGCGCGAAATAGCCGCAAGGTCTCTTGTGGTGTAGCGCCACGGTGCTGTGCAAGCCGTCGGTCATTGTGCAGATCGGGGTCGAACCGCGCAGCCAACATGCTGAGCAGCCAGCGCCACATACTCGTGCTCGCACCTGCCGTCAGATGGGCCACTACCTCCTCCGCGGTCCAGCGTTCACACAGTGATGCTTTCGCCCACTGAGCCTCGCTGAGTTCGGCGAGGTCTTGAGCGAGCGCGGACCGCTCGACGTGGATTGCCCTTTCCAGAGCTTTCCGGGTCTCAAGAACGCGTGATTCAGCCACAGGCCGGCCTCCAGGTATCGGGTGTACTCCACCAGACTCCTGTGGCCGTCCGAACTCATCGACTGCACCCACACATCGGCAAGAGTTGGATCCTTTTGTACCGAAACAGCACTCAAACTCGCGCCCCTTGAGTCGTGATTGTTCCCTTGAAGACTGGATCTGCGACTTCTCGCCCACGCGGAGCACGAGTGATGCTCCGGCGGGTCCAGGCAGAGGCCCACGACATCGCGGACCTTGCCGATGAAGAACGGGTCCCTGGACAGCTTGGACATCTTGGACCGGTGCGGCGCGAACGCGAACGCCTTCCAGATCCGGGAGATCGCCGACTGCGACATCCCGACGGCGGCGTCCTGCGGGTAGCCGGGGATGAGTATGCCGAACTCTCGCGCGGGCCCAGCCCGCTGAACGGGCGCCCATCCAGGAGGACTGTGAGGCCGTGACCAAGATCATCTCCCCCTGACAGGTAGTCACGGGACAGGTCTTATGACTTCGTGGCTCGTAGGTGGGCGGCCGCCAGTTCATCGCGATGTGGGAGAAGAGCCGGTGCTCGATCTTGTTCCACTTCGACGTGCCCGGCGGTAGGTGGCAGACCGTGATGACCAGCCCGGTTTCCGCGGCCAGGCGGGCGAGGCCGAGTTTCCGGGCCCGGGTGCGACGGCCGTTGGGCCCGCCCGCATCCGCAGTGATCAACAGCCGGGAGGCTTGCGGGTACTCGGCCCGGCCCTGACCGTGCCACCAGCGGCGGATTGACTCCACCGCGAACGCCTCCCTCGACCGAGCCAAGACCTCTGCGAGCGCTCACACTGGCGCTGTGCCGCGATCCGGAGAGGCCGCGCCCCCGCTATGTGAGCGTTCGTCAGGAGTCGGTGTTTACATACGCCCCTCGCATGGGTGGTGCGTTCCGCCGGGGAATCGGTGCTCCCGGCGTTGGCCGGTCGTCGAAGGGAGCACGGCCCCCAGTCGTCTCGGGCGGCGCCGGCGCACTATCGGCGATCGTCTGGTGCGCCGGGCAGCAGTGCCGTAGGGTGCCGGACGATCTGTGGGAGCGCTCCCACAGATCGTCCCTCCGACCGCAATCCGATTGGAGTACTTCGCATGCGTTATCCCCTCCTCGCCGTCCGGCGGCTGCCCCGGCTGCTCGTCGCCGTCGCCCTGGCCGGCTTCACGGTGGTGGCCGCCCCCGGCGGCGCTCCGGCCCACGACCGCCACGGCGGCCAGTCGACTGGCGGCTGCGCCCCCGACCCGGCGTTACTGTTCTGCGAGGACTTCGAGGAGCTGCCGCGCGGCGCGGGCACAAGCCTGCACTGGGGCGTGGATACCCGGAACGGCGCACTGTCCGTCGAACGCGAGCGGGGCCGCGGGCACGGCGGGAAGCGCGGCGCGGACCACGTACTCCGGGTGCGCACCGAGGGCAACGGATACGCGTTCCTGGAGGTCGACGAGTTCTCCGCTCCGGACAACAGCTTCTTCGGTCGGATGCGGGTGAAGGTCGACGACTTCCCCACCGCTCCGGACTGGGCCCACTTCACCCTGGTGGAAGCCACTGGCCGGGGCGACGGCAGCGTGGTCCGACCGATCGGCGGCCAGTACGTACCCACCGTCGGCAACGGGGTGCAGCTGTGGGGCATCGGCTCCGACGGCGGTCCCACGGGCGACTGGACCGACTGGCGCGAGTCCGCCCCGGCCGAACCGGGGAAGTGGACGTGCCTGGAATGGGAGGTGGACGCCTCGGACAACCGCGTGGCGGTATGGATCGACGGCGAGCCCCAGCCCGACATGACCGTCACCACCACCCGGCACGGAGGCAATCCGGTGGACTTCGTCCTCCCCGCCTTCGACACCGTCCGCATGGGCTGGCAGCTCTACCAAAGCAATCCCACCCCGGACTCCTACGACCTACGCCTGGACGACCTGACGCTGTCCACGGAACGCGTCGGATGCGGCCGCTGACCGGCCCCACGAGCCGGCGCCCGCTCAGGGCACCGGCCGGTTGAGACTGACGGCGAGCAGGGCGATGAGCGCCGGTACCACGGCAGCCGCCACCGCCGTCGCCCGCCCCGGCGGGCAGCGCGGTCAGCCCGAGCCCGGCGCAGGGCCACAGAGCGGGAGACGTCGGCCTGGCGTCGGCGCTCGATGCAGGCCTGCCCGATCGGGGCCATCTGGTCGTCGGCCGTCGCCTCCGGCTCCGGGACCGCCGGAGGCTGACCGCACACACCGCCGTGGTCTGCCGCTCCACCGCCTCCGCGTTCAACGGGGGCGACACGACTCGCGGGCACGACGGGTCAGGTCGTGTCCGGAAAGTCCCGTCGTACGCCCGGAGGGCGTGGCCTGCGGCGTCTGGTGCATCCCCACGTTCTCGGCCTCGGCCGAACAGGGGAGACCCCACTTCTCGGTGTACCGGCCGAGATCCCTCGTACTGGACGTACTGGGGATGTCGGCCGGTGCGGCGGGAGTGCGTGCCAGGCGTTGCGGGCCAGGCGGGTTTCCGGACACGGCCTAGGCGCGCACGCCGTCGTGCAGCACCGCGTCCCGCGCCGTGCGGGCGGCGTCCGCCGCGGTGTCGTGGTCGAGGCGTTCGTTCATGACGACCGTGCCGTAACTGCCGTCGTCCACCCAACTGCACGCCACCCGTGCGCCGGGGGCCTCCGTGTCGTCCGCGTACGAGACGCAGCGGAGTCCGCCCCCACCCGAGCCGGGGTCCGGCTGCCAGATCTCGTTGATGGTCGAGTCCGATTCCGACAGCCCCAGCTCGTAGCCCTTCAGGAACGTGTCGGGCGTGCCCCGGAAGTCACCCGTCGCACCGACGATGACGGCGCCCGGGTCGTCCTCGCCGCTCGGGGACGAGAAGTCGCCGTAGACGTAGGTGAACGTGCCCTCGGCGTCCATGGTCTGCGTCCACAGCGACGCGTAGTCGGAGTCGACCCCCTCCACCGTCGGCATGGCGGAGATCAGTTGCAGGCCCCGGAACACCAGCGGCGGCGTGACCGTGTAGCGCGGGTAGTCCTTGGGCGGCGTGGATCTGAGCGCTACCGGCGAGACCAGCGCGAACACCGCGAGGGTGAGCGCCGCGCCCAGCACCGCGAAGTCGCGCAGCCCCGGCGGGGGCGGCGGGGGCAGCGGGCTCGCCGGTTCCGGTGCGCTCTTCGGGAGCGGCAGAACACGGTCCACGGCACGGATGCGGGCACCGCTCTCCAGCACGGTGAGCAGCCGGTACGGGACGAGGGCCAGCACGGCGCCGGCAGCCGCCCACACCGACCAGCGCGCCGACGCGTCGAGGAGGAGCGTCAGGGCGCCCACCGCCAGGACGGCGAGGACACTCAGATACGGCGCCCTGATCAACCACAGGAGCAGGGGGCGGGCGGGCCGGGTGAACGCGGTGAGCGTCTCGGCGCGGATGGCCAGGCGCAGACTGTACGGGTGCTTCCCCGCCTCCTCCTCGGCGAGGCGGGCCGCCTCGGCCAGGCCGGGGGCGGCGGCCAGGGCCTGGCGCACGTCGTGGCGCTGGGTGTGGGCGAGGGAGAGCTGGGGCGTCGCGCTCTGCGCCGTCCAGAGCGGAGCCGGGTCGCGGAGCCGCTGGGCCTCCGGCGAGCCGGGGGCCAGCTCCTCGACCCGCGCCACGAGCTGCGCGGCGCGGGCGGCACGGCCGGGGCGCTCCAGTCCGTCGGCGGCCTGGCAGAGCTCGGCGTACGCGGCGAGCAGGATCAGGTTGTCGGGGAAGGCGTCGAGGCCCCGGCGGTAGACGCGCTCGGCCTCGTCGTCGTGGTCGTCCTCATCCTCGGCGACATGCGCCCGGCCCAGCAATGCGTACAGCTCCGGATCGTGGCCGTACTCCGCCAGTGCGGCGGTGGCCCGCTCGCGTGCCTCGCCGCGGCGCTTCGCCGCGAACGCTTCCCGTACGGCTTCCAGCGCGGCGGCGGCCTCCGGTGACCGCTGCTCCGCGTCCGGCTCTGACGGCTGTGCCATGTCGGGCGTGTTCGTGTGCCCGGTGTCCTGCATGAAGATCCCCACCCTGTGACGCGACCGGCGACGGCCGGACGCGTCACTATCGCGGGTGGCCGGTGCGCGGGTCAACGCCAATTGGGTGACGATTGTGCAGGTCAGCGGGCCAGCGCGGCGAGAAGGACCTTGCCCTGGCCGGGGCGGCCCCTGTTGGTGGCCCTCCGGGCCACGCGCTGGACCAGGGTCCGGCCGAACCCCCCGGCCGTACGCACGCGCCTGACAGGAAGTCATGCGCCGGCCGCCCTGCAAGCCCTGCACGCTGGATCCCTGCCTCGGCTCCCTGCGGCAACGCCGGCCCAAGGGCTGTCCCGCAATTCCTGGTGGATCAGCGCGCGGCGTCGGATGCGGTGCATCGCAAGGCGGAGAGGCGCCCGCATACTGGATGTATTCGGGCGATTCGACAACGCGGCGAGGTGCCGTAGCTGTCGTCGTGCGCCCACCGGGAATTGCGGGACAGCGCTTGGGACATCCCAGTGCGAAAATCTTGCACGAGGGACAGCAGGTCAAGGACTACCTCGGCCACCACCAGCGCGTGAAGACGGCAGTCGCACCCCTCCGGCGGGGCTTGCCCATCGACGAACCACGCGAGCGGCCGCCCTCATCTCGTGAAACGGCCGCTGGATCACCGCCCACCCGCACCGCCGCAGCTTGCGCATCACCGTCGTAGCTTGCACATCGACGAGCGGCTCCCCAGGCTCCTCGACCACTGCCCCGAACTCAATCTCCCCCGACCTGGTCCGCCGCTTCGCCACTGTGCTCGAAGACCGCGACGTGGCTCCCCTGCCCGCATGGCTGGGCGATCTCAGGAGGAGTGGACTGGCACCACTCCTCGGCCTTGTCGGAGCCCTCCACGAAGACCGGCATGCAGTCGCTCGGGACGCAAAGCCTCGGTCACTGGCCGTGCTGGCGTACCCGAGAACAACCCTTGCGCCGCCGTCACCGCAGCAGCGAGTCCGCGAGGGCCGTGGCGGTGGCGTCGTCGAGGGGCGCGTGGCCCAGCAGGAAGCGGTACCAGAAAACCCCGTAGATCTGGTCGACCATCAGGTCGAGGTCCCGTCCGGGCTCCAGCTGGCCGCGCTCCCGCCCCCGTTCCAACACTTCCCGCAGGGCCGCGCGACGGCACTCGGTGAACTCCCGCATGAGCGCGGCCAACTGTGGGTCGCGCGCCGCCTCCCTGGCCAATGTGCGCAACGCCGGTCCCACGGGGGGCCGCTGGGCCCCGGCGAAGGTGGCGGCGACGGCCACCCGGAGGTCGCCCCGCAGGTCCCCGCGATCAGGGGTGGGGACGGTCTGCTGGGCGCGTTCCGCCAAAGCCTCCAGGAGCACGGCCCCCTTCGAGGGCCACCAGCGGTAGAGCGTCTGCTTGCCGACCCCGGCCGCCCGCGCGATGGTCTCGACGGTGACGGTGTCGCCGTCACCCTCGCCGAGCAGCCGCAGCGCGGCGTCGAGGATGGCCCGTCGCGCCGCTTCGTTGCGCCGGCGCCCGGTGTGGGGCCGCACGTCGCCCGTGCCCGCATTCGTGTTCTTGTCCGCTTCCGTTTGCGCCATGACACACATCCCTCCGAGTTCCCGAGCCCGAACCACTTGACGAGACTGACAGTCTCGACAAGACTCACCTTACCGAGACCGCTGGTCTCGTCAACGCTTACGGAAGACCGAAGACAGGTTATGAACGACAACCGCGCACAGCGCTTACGGAGGACCGCCATCATGGCCACGGACCACACGCCCGCCCCCCGCGTCGTCGTCATGGGCGGCAGCTCCGGCATCGGCGAGGCCACAGCAGCACTCTTCGCCGCGACAGGGGCGGAGGTGACGATCACCGGACGCTCGCAGGCCCGCTTGGACGAGGCGGCGACCCGTATCGGCGGCAAGACGCTCACCCACCGGATGGACGCCACTTCACAGGAGGACACGGCGGCGTTCTTCGCTGCGTCCGGCCCCATCGACCATCTGGTCATCGCCGTCAGCGGCGCCGCGGGTGGCGGCCCCTTCACGGAGCTGGACCTCGCGGACCTGGCCACGGGCTTCGACGCGAAGTTCTGGCCCCAGGTCCGCATCCTCCAGGCCGCACTCCCCCGCCTCGACCGCCGGCGCGGCTCCGTCACCCTGATCACGGCCGCCTCGGCCCGTGCCGCCTTCCCGGGCACCTCCGGCCTCGCCGCGATCAACGGCGCCCTCGAGGCGATGGTGCCGCCCCTCGCGGCCGAACTGGCCCCGCTCCGTGTCAACGCCGTCTCCCCCGGCGTGATCGACACCCCGTGGTGGGACCGCGTCCCGGCGGAGCAGCGCACGGCACTCTTCGACGGCCTCGCGAAAACGACCCCAGCGGGCCGGGTCGGCCGCGCCGCCGATGTGGCGGGGGCCATCCACTCCCTGGCGACGAACGGGTTCATCATCGGCGTCGTGCTCGACTGCACGGGCGGCGCGAACCTCCCGATGGGTGCCCAGGCGTAGGGCGTTCAGCCCCCGGGGCACGGTGAGGCACGTGTCCCGGGGCCCCGGGCGAGCCGGCCGCCAGGAGCGGCACGCCCCCGCCCACCACCTTCCAGCTCGGCCAGCCGAGCAAGGACGCGCTTGGGGAGTTCGGCAGCCGTCAGCCGGAACGGGCTCCAGCGATCTTGAGAGTCCGGCTTCATCGACGCCGAGAAACGGAAGCGCCCGTTACTGTTGGGCTCGGTCACCATCTCGCCGAACGCACCGCTCGGTATCAGCCAGGCCGTCATGATCGCCCCCAGCTCGACATCCACGGCGACGAACAGCATGTCCAGACCGGCCCTCGGCTGGAACGTCTGCGACCGCACGAAGGCCATGAGCCTGCCGCGCTGAACTTGCGTTCCAGTGGACATGCGAGCCTTCACCTGCACCGCTAGAGTCGCGGAACTCCCGCGCCGGTGAAAGACAAGGTCCACCCCCTCGTCGTCCACGAGCGAAGTGGAGACGTTCAACTCGCCGCCTGTGGCAAGGATGCACGAGGCCGCGACCAAATACTCCGCCGCCTTCCCCATTCGTCCCGCAGCTGGGCTCTTGTCCAGGTAATCCTCGGCATCGCTCATGGTGGGAATCTACCGAGTGCCCCGCCCGAACGGCTTGCCGCAGGTAGCGGCTGGTCTGTGATCGGGCCCGAGGCGCGCGTCGCCAGATGGACCAGGGCGGCAAGCCCTGGCTTGGTGGCGAATGACGTCTCGTTACCGAGTCCGGCGGCAAGGCAGGGGCGGAGGTCCAGGAACGCGGAACGATAGTTCCCAGTCCACTGCGGCGTGCCCACGCCCACCGGCGTGGAACAGATATACAGCGGTCCGGGCATTTCCGATCCGCATGGCGGTGCCGGTGTACTGGCGCTGGACGCCGACCGTGCCACTGCCCTTCTGCACCGCCCCGGTCTCGTCAACGACCAACACCGCCTGGTCGTCATGCGAATGGTCCGCCACATAGCGGCGCACGGCGTCACCGACGGCGTCGGCGTCCCACTTGGCCCTCCCGAACAGGTGCGGCATGCCGTCCGGAGAGGCCCCCCGGCCCACTCGGCGATCGTCCAGCAGTTCCTGCGCGGTGGGTCCGAGAGCAGTCCGAGCACCAACCTCCTTACGCGGCGGCGTGGTTCGACCCGCGCGAGCCGACCTGCGATCCGGCCCATCAGGCCGTCGAACGCCGCCTGCCCGCGGGCAGGTCTACGCTGGGGCCCGCGGCCGCCGCGTGATCGTTTGTCTTCACGCACCGATGATCAACGGCGGCTGCACCCGTGCCGCCTCAGACGTCATCGGCCCCTGCGAACGCGAGGAGACCACCTGTGCAGGCCGCAGCATACGAAGCACTGCTCATCGGGGGCCGCGCCGGAGTCGGCAAGACCACGGTCGGCTGGGAGATCTCCGCGCAACTGCAAGCCCTACGCATCGCCCACTGCCTGATCGAAGGCGACAACCTGGACCAGGCATTCCCCGCCCCGGCCGACGACCCCGCCCGCACGAAAATGACCGAGGCGAACCTCGCCGCCATCTGGCGCAACTACGCCGCTCTGGGATACCGCAGGCTGATCTACACCAACACCGTCTCCGTTCTGGAACCCGACCTGATCGCCCGCGCCATGGGCGGCACACCCCGCATCACCGCTGTCCTCCTGACCGCCGACGACGCAACCGCCCGGCAGCGCCTGGGCATCCGGGAGATCGGAAGCCAACTCGACGCCCACGTCACCCGGAGCACTGCCATGGCCCAACACCTGGAAGCCACCGCGCCTCCATGGGTCGCACGAGTGCCCACCGACGGCCGCTCCGTCACCGACGTCGCACGCGATGCCATCGCGACGACAAACTGGTCATCCCCACCGGCACAGACCACAGATCACGATCTACGGCTGGAGTACTAGGGCGTGTATCGAAAGCGCTGTTCACCATGCTCATCGGTGGCTGCATAAGCGAGCCGCGGTTGCGCGTGCCACCTCTCCAGGCGCGTAGTCGAACACGTGCAACGAGTCTGGCCAGGTGACTTTCCGCAGCTCATTCCTGTCGGTTGGCCGGCGGGAGCTGAGGATGGGGCGTTCTGGTGGCGGGTGAGGGCAGGCTGCTTACATGGGTGGCAGCCTTTTTTTGCAGCTTGATGGTGATGTCGACCGTTCTGACTGCGTGCGCCGACCCCTGACAGTACGACGAGAGGGAACAGCGCTTTCCCCACCTGTGGCTGCCCCCTCGGCTCCGGAGCCCCCGTCGACATGCTCGTGGTTCTTCCATGTGAGCGCGACTCGCGGCCTGATCACTCACTGACGTTCAAGGTCGCGTACTCCGAGACCCCCAGCTCGGACAGCACCGCCCGAAGCCGGTCCAAGGCCGCAGCAGGGTCCGAGTCCTCCGCGATTTCCAAGTCAAGATGGCAGCGCCCCATGCCGCTGCCCGCGCCGGTGACCTCGCCGTCGAGCTCGAACACCGCCTCCATGGCCTCCTCGACCTCGTCACGGTCGATCGGCAGCCCCACGAACACGATCTCAACGAACACCCCGGCCCTCTCTCTCAACCCGGCGAACCATAGCGGTCACAGCACGAGATGCTGCAGCAGAAGCAGCGCGACCTCCCTCGTCGTCAGTTCTCGTATCCGCTGAGCAGCAACGGGAGCGTGACACGCGAGAATATCGTCCTCGCATTACGAGTACTCACTGCCGGAAGACACGCGTTTCGTGTGGCCATGCCTGCCAGCCGACCCTGTCTCAGCCCGGGTCCCGGTCGTCATCCGGCTCGCTCTCACTGCCCAGCGGGCTTCAGCGGCGTCCTCAGAGCACGATCGGCCGGTACTTCAGGGCCTTGTCGACAATCCGCTCGGGACACGGATCCTGAAGGATGCCCGAGGGGTGGAAGATCAGGTCACTCACCCGGGGATGCGGCAGGTTCGCTTCCAGGAGCCGCAGATAGTAATCGCCCTCCGCAGCGGCGGTCAGGAGTCTGCGGACGATCTCAACGAGCTCGGCCCGGGTGATGTCCGCGACCACGGGGCGAGCCGGCCGGGCCGCCTCCCTCGCGAACTCCTCCAGGCTCCTGTTTCCGTCGTATTCCGAGAAGTCGAGAGCCACGTAGTCGTGACCGGTCATCGCGTTGAACGCCTGGATCGCCTCACCCGCCACCTCCGGGCGGGCGACCAGTAGCTCAGCGATCCGTTCAACCTCAGCGCACAGCTCGTTCAGTCGCTGCCGGCTCACGGGCGGGGGCAGCAACTCCGGTCTCAGGTCCACAGCGGCATTATGTCCGTCAGTCCCGGCACACCCCGGCCGACCTCTCAGGGTGCCCCGGTGGCGGCGGGCCGATACGACGAGGCAGCCGACAGCGCCGAGGAAGACCAGAACAGAAGTCCAGTTGTTCAGGCGCAAACCGAGGAACGTGTGGGCCTCGTCCACGCGCAGGTACTCGGTCCAGAACCGGCCGACTGTGTAGGCGGCGACGTAGAGGGCGAAGGTCCTGCCGTGACGGAGCGGGAACCGTCTCCCCGCCCAGAGCACCAGGGCGGCGACGCCGATGTCCCAGAGGGACTCATAGAGGAAGGTGGGGTGATACGTCTCGATGTCGAGCATGCCGGCCGGACGGTGCGCGCGGTCGATCTCCAGGCCCCAGGGGAGCGTGGTGGGGCGACCGTAGAGTTCCTGGTTGAACCAGTTGCCCCAACGGCCGATCGCCTGGGCCAGGACGATGCCCGGGGCGACCGCGTCCGCGAAGGCGGGCAGGGGGACGCGGTGGTGACGGCAGCCGATCCACGCCCCGACCGCGCCCAGGGCGATGGCGCCCCAGATCCCGAGCCCGCCCTCCCACACGTACAGGGCTCGAATGGGCTCGCCGCGTTCGCCGAAGTACGCGTCGGGACTGGTGAACACGTGGTACAGCCGTCCACCGACGAGGCCGAAGGGCACTGCCCAGAGGGTGACGTCCGCGACAACGCCCCGCTCACCGCCGCGCGCGACCCAGCGCCGGTCGCCGAGCCGGACCGCCACGAAAACACCCAGGATGATGCAGAAGGCGTACGCCCTCAACGGAATGGGGCCGAGGTGAAGCACGCCGGCCGAAGGGCTGGGAAGGTAGGCGAGGTCCATAATCAAGAGCCTTGGTCGTGGTCGTGGAGGCTTCAGGTGGCACGCCCGAAGGCACGGGCGTTTCGGTCGTCGCTCAGCGCTGCCGGCCGTCGGCGGTGCGCAGTCCATAGCCGAGCGCGCGGTCGACGGCAATGTGCAGCAACCAGGCGAGTCCGAAGGTGAACAGGGCGGTGCCGGGCGGGTCGGGCAGCACCACGCAGAAGGCGAGCCACAGGAGGGGCACGACCGGCCGGTGGACGAGGTTGTAGCCCGGCACCCTGCCACGGGGAAGCTGCCCGGCCCCGTGTGACCCCGACGGCCCGATGAAGAGCGTCAGATCAGGAGCGAAGAGGCCCGCAATTCCGAGCGGAATCGTCCAGTCACCGTGGTTGACCATCTCCAGCACGAGCCAGAACAGCAGAAATGCACCGAGCAGGGCCCAGGTGCCGCGGACCGGACCCGAGGCGGAGCTCCGGGTAGCTCCCTCGGCCGTAGGGGATGTCATACGACCACTCCTGGCGAGGAAGTGACGTGTCTGAGCTCAGCTCCGCATGCGGCGGCGTGTACACAGCCTGCGGTGCGGGCGACGGATCCGGGAGCGGGTAACCCGGTAAGAGCGGTCATGCCGTGCCTCCATGGGACTTGGTCCGGATTGCCTGGGCGAACGCCTCGCAGCCGGTGCGCCAGGCCACGTCCAGATCCGCGCCGGGTGGAAAGCGACCGTCGAGTTCGAGCACGACCATGCCGTGGGCGAATGCCCAGAACGAACGCGCGAGGTCAACGTCGCCGTGCACCGCGCGGGTCAGCGGCAGCGCCGCCCGGTCTTCCAGTCCTTCGGGCAGCGCGGCGCGGGCGAGCGGCCAACTGTGCGTGATGCGGTACAGGTGCGGACCGGCGAGCGCATGACGTCGGTAGGCGTAGCCGAGCACCAGCAGGGGCGGGTCGGTGCCGATCTCGGCTTCGGCGGCCTCCTGCACCTCTGCCAGGAGGGTCAACCCCTGCGTTTGGAGCCCGGCCACGAGAGCGGCCTTGTCCGCAAAGTGCTTGTACAGAGAGGGTGCCCGGATGCCAACACGCTCCGCGATGCGCCGCATCGACAACGCATCCGGCCCTTCGGCGTCGAGCAGTTCACGGGCGGCGGACATGATCTGTTGTGCGCGGTCAGACACGGCGCGCCGTTCGCCCGACTTCGATGGCGGTGAGCCGTCCGAAGCCGGAAGTCATGGTGGTGCTCCCGCCCGTGCGTGGCCAGACGGTCTCTCTCCTGCCCCCGACAGAAACAGCCGAGCATGCGCGTGCGGTCGCCCGCGATGGGTGCTCTTCCCCGGAGACCGCCAACGTCCTCGAGGAAAGCACTGGCGCTGCCCTCGCTCTCCGGCAGGGCCGAGGCAGGAGGCTGCCGCGCAGGGTGCTGGCTGTGGAAGCAGTCATCGCGTCCCCCTCACCTGACGATCGATCCACGCGACTAACGGTGTTAGCCATGTGCGTCACGGTACGGCTGACAGTGTTAGCCGTCAAGGCCTCCGCTCCTGGTATGCCTTGTCGGCCCAGCACTTGAGGTCGGCGGCGGTGAGTGAGCCGACGATGCCGTGGGTGCGGGCGGCGGTCGGGTCGTGGGTGGACCCGGAATGCCCGCGGCAGCGCCCGGCCACCGGCGCTGCGCCGGGCCTCACCGGATCGCGGGCTGCGCCTCCGCGTGGAGGTGTGCGCCGATCTGCAGAAATGCCTGGACGAACGGGACGACAGGCACGGCGGAGGAGATCACCTGGGAACCGAAGTGGACGACGACGAGGTCGAGTCCCGGTGAGACGAACAGCCGCTGGCCGTGGATTCCGCTGGCCATGTACGAGCCGTAGGGGTCGTTCGGGATCCACCACAGGTCGTGGTACGAGAGCGTGGCCGGCGAGGTCACGGGCGCGCCGGGGAAGCGCACACGGCGCGGGTAGCCGTCGGGGACGCCGCTGACGATGGTCGTGGCCACGGCCTCGGGCACCACCTGCCGGTCACCGACCGCTCCGCCGCAGCGCAGCATCTCGCCGAGGCGGGCGACGTCGCGTGCTGTGGCGCTGAAGCCCCCGCTCGCCGCCTCGACGCCGTCGCTGTCGAGGATGTAGTAGGCGTCCTCCTCCGCTCCGATCCGGGACCAGAGGAGTTCGCTGACAAGTGCCGAGATGCTCGTACCGGTGACCCGGCGGAGGACTTCGGCGAGGGCCTCGACGTTGCCGTTCTCGTAGCAGAACCCGGTTCCGGGCGCGCCCGCGGCGCGGGCCGTGAGGAGGTGCTCGCGGATGGTGGCCGGCCCGCGGTAGTCGAAGGGGCGCAACCGGGGGGACAGTACGGCGAAGTACCGCTGCGCCTCGATGGCCTTGTCGAAGCTCCGGCCTCCGTAGGAGACCTGGGTGCCCATGTGCAGCAGGTCCTCGATCCGGGCCTCACCGAAGGCCGTTCCCGCGAGTTCGGGGACGTAGGCGGACGTCCGGACGGTGCGGTCCAGGTGCCCTTGGTGGGCCAGGACCGCCGCGACGAGACCGATGTAGGACTTGGCCGCCGAGGCGTTGAAGTGCGGGGTGTGCCCCTCGGTGCCGTGCAGGTACCTCTCGTATACGACGGAGCCGCGATGCAGGACGAGAAAGGCGTCGGTCTGCGCGGCGGCGAACAGGTCGGGCAGCGTGAGCGCGCCACCGCCGTTCGGTTCGAGGGGCAGCGTGTCGAGCGCGTGCGTGCCGAGGGCGGGAAGGGTGGACCTTCCGGGCAGGTCCCGGGGCCGGTCCGAGCCGCGCCAGACCCGGCGGCTCGGTGAGAGCTCGCGACCGGAGGCCGTGAAACGGCGGATCCAGGCGGGGTCCGTGTAGCCGCGCGCCCACGAGAGGTCACTCAGCGGGGCCGTCTCGGTCATGTGTCGCTCCGTCCGTCTGCAGCAAGAACCACTAGATCCCAAACAGGCTCCTCGTTACCGTACACATGGTTCAGTTACGGGAACAGAGGTCATTTACGGCCGGGCGAACTCGTTGACGCACAGGCGGCCGGAAGCTACGTTTCCAAATGAAGCGATCAATACCAGACAGACAGTCCGGAATGCTGGGCGCGACTGTCGAGCATCCCGTCGCGGACGACGCGAGTTCAGGGCGAACCTCCGTCCCCCGCCTCCCCCGCACCCCTTCCTCCCGAGCCGCTGGAGTGTGCCTCATGGTCGAACCGCCCTCGCCCGCCCCGCCTCTCGACACCGCCGGCGGCCCCGTCGACGCCAAGGGGACAACTCCGCATCCCGCGTTCGACCGACGGCACGCATGGCTGATCGCCGCGATGATCGTGTCGTTCATGCTCATCAATTACGCGGACAAGTCCGTGCTGGGGCTAGCCGCCGTGCCGATCATGAATGAGCTCGGCATCAGCAACAGCACGTACGGGATGATCTCCAGCTCGTTCTCGTTGCTGTTCAGCCTCTCGGGGCTGGTCGTCGGCTTCGCCTCGGCCCGCCTCTCCAGCCGAGTCCTCCTCTTCACCATGGCCGCCCTGTGGGCGGTGGCCCAACTGCCGGTGCTCGTCATGGCGTCGGTGCCGACACTGATGGCCGGGCGCGTACTGCTCGGGGCCGCCGAAGGGCCGGCGGCGTCGATGTCGATGCACGCGCTGTACAAGTGGTTTCCGGCGGACCGCCGCGGCCTGCCGTCGGCCCTGCAGATCAGCGGGGCCGCCCTGGGCACGCTGATCGCGGCCCCGGTGGTCACCTGGCTGATCACGAGCTCCGGCTGGCGCTCGGCGTTCGTGGTCCTCGCGGTGGCGAGTGCGCTGTGGAGCCTCGTGTGGTGGCGGGTGGGGCACGACGGGCCGCACGGCGGTGAGTCCGCACCGGGCGGACATCGGACCGCCGGTACTCCGGACCCTGAAACCTCGCGCGCCTCGGAGCGACTGCCGTACCGGCGACTCCTGCTCAACGGCACGGTGCTCGGTTCGATCGCCGCCGCCTTCGGGGCGTCCTGGGCGTTGGCGTTGAGCCATGCCTGGCTCCCCGCCTACCTGCGCACGCAACTCGGCATGACACCAGGGCAAGGCGCGACGGTCATCAGCGCCATCTCCGCATTCAGCCTCGTGCTGCTGCTCTCCGTACCCGTACTGGTGGACTTCCTCCGCCGCCGGGGCCGCTCCAGCCGCTGGTCGACGGCGGTCCCGCAAGGCGTCGCCGTGGCCGTCGCGGCGCTGGCCATGGCAGCTCTCCCGTTCGTCGACGGCCGAGGGGCCCATCTCGCGCTGCTCGCCGTGGCGTTCGGTGGTCACGCCATCGTCTTCCCGCTGCACTACATGACCGTTTCGGCCGTGGTCCCGGCGATCCAGCGCGGCGCCGTGTTCGGTGTCGTCGCCGCGGCCGGAACCCTGCCGGGGCTGGTCTCCCCGTATCTGACCGGGCACATGCTGGACTCCGCCGCCTCGCGGAGCGCCGGCTACACCCAGGCCTACCTGCTGTCCGCCGCCGTCATGCTCGTCTGCGCCGTGGCCGCCCTGATCGCCATCCGGCCGGAGCAGGACGCACGGCGGCTGAGGCTGGGCTGAGCGCCCCCGGACGGCCGCGAGATGCCGAAGTCTCGCGGCCGTCCGGGGCTCAGGCCGGACTTGTGAAGCCGCTGGCCCAGTACCGGCCGTGCAGCGCGAGGTTGAGCAGCATCCGCACGACCTCCTCGTCAGGCAGTGACGGAACGTCCTGTTCCACCCACCAGCGCAGCACCGCGATCTGCTCCCCCACCCAGACGCGGGCCAGCAGCTCGGGGTCGATGCGCGGCTGTACGGCGTTGCGTTCCGCTCGGGCACGGAACTCGTCGGCCGTCGCCCGGGCCAGGGCGTCCATGAACATCTGCAGCGGCTTGCCGTCGCCTTCGCCCCGCAGCACGATCCGGTACCGGTCGCGCTCCTCACGGGCGTGCCGCAGCATCTCCAGGACCGGCCTGCCGGTGAAGCCGACCTCACTGTCGGCGACGACGGGCTCGAGCCGTGCGGCGAGTCCGGCCAGGAGGTCCGCCGTCACACGGGCGAACAGGTCCTCCTTGTCGCGGCAGTGTGCGTAGAAGGTCGCGCGGGCCACGTCCGCCCGCTCGGTGATGTCCTCGACGGTCAACGCGGTGAAACCGCGCTCCAGCACCAGCTCCACCAGGGCAGTCCCCAGGGCGCGGCGTGACCGCCTCGTCCGTCTGTCCTCGGCCACGAAGCCACCTTTCCTCGATCGTGACGCTGCGAGCGCGCCCAGTCTAGAAGACTCTTGACACTTCTTACTTTACTGAACAAGCTGTCTGTAAATGAATTGACTGTGCATCTTCTGTCTCTTGGAGTACGGCTTCATGAACCTCGGCACCTATCTCTCACGCAGCGCTCGCTACTGGCCCGAGGCCCCCGCCCTCGTGTGCGGGGAGCGTTCCTGGTCCTTCGCCGAGCTGGAGTCCTCGGCGAACCGCCTCGCCTCCGCCCTCGCCGCGCGCGGTCTTCGCCCCGGTGATGTGGTGGCCTCCGTCGCGTGGAACCGCGGAGAACTGGTGGAAACCGAGTTCGCCCTGTACAAGGCCGGGTTGACACGCGCGCCGATCAACGCGCGCCTCGGGCGCGGCGAGATCGCGCACATCCTGCGCTACGCCTCCGTACGCGCCCTGGTCTACGACGCGGCACACCGCGAGGACGCCCTCGCCGCGATCGCCGCGGCCGGCAACGACTGCCTGCCCGTACCGCTCGACGAGGAACCGGAGGGGGACGTCCCGAACGGAGCACCGGCCGTCGCCTACTCCACCCTGCTCGCCGAGGGCGACACCGCCCCATTCCTGGTGGACGTGGACGAGGACGAACCCTGTGTACTGAACTTCACCTCAGGTTCCACCGGAGCACTGAAGGCCGCGGTGCAGACCGTCGGCAACCGGCTCGCGAACATGCGCAAGCTGCTCATGTCCGACGAGTCACGGCCACGGCCCGGCACGCGCTACCTCGCCTGCGGTCCCATCACCCACGCCACCGGAATGGGCCTGCTGGCCGGCGTGTTCGGCGGCTCCACGACGTACGTCCTTCCCGCCTGGGCCCCTGAGAGCTTCCTGGAGACGGTCGAGAGGGAGCGCATCACCGCCACCTTCCTCGTCCCCGCCATGGTGAACATGGTGCTCGCCCACCCCTCTGCGGGCCACCGCGATCTGTCCTCCCTGACGAGCGTGCGGATCGGCGGCGCGCCCATCTCACCGCAGCGGCTGCGGGACGCGGTGAAGCTCTTCGGGCCCGTCGTCGCCCAGGGATACGGACTCGGGGAGACCACCAGTGTCGTCGCCGGCCTGAGCGCCGGGGAGATCGCCCACGCCGTCGAGGAGGACCACGAGTTGCTCCAGTCGTGCGGGCGGGCCTCCTACGACACCGAGGTGCGTGTCGTCGACGAGGGGGGCCGTGAGCTCGGCCCGCGCGAGGTCGGCGAAGTCATCGTGCGCGGTCCGGACTGTGTGCGCGAGTACTGGAAGGAGCCCGAGCTCTCGGCGGAGACGTTCCGCGAGGGGTGGGTGCACACCGGTGACCTCGCCTGGATGCGTGAGGACGGTTACCTCTTCCTCGTCGATCGCAAGAAGGACATGATCATCTCGGGCGGTTTCAATATCTACTGCACCGAGGTCGAGGCCACCCTCTACGAGCACCCCGCCGTCCAGGAGGCATGCGTCGTCGGCGTTCCGGACGACACATGGGGCGAGGCGGTCAGGGCCGTCGTCGTCCAGGGCCCCGGTGACACCGGCGTGACGGCCGACGAGCTGATCGCCTTCTGCGCCGACCGCCTCGACCGCTTCAAGAAGCCCCGGGCCGTCGACTTCGTGGCCGCGCTGCCCCACAACCGCAACGGCAAGCTCGACCGCAAGGCCGTGCGCGAGCCGTACTGGGCGAACGCCTCCCGTCGCGTCAACTGACCGCTTCCGCTTGCCCGTTCCCTCAGGAGACCCTGTGACCTTCTCCCTGCGTCCCAGCTACGACGACCCGCGCACGGCCGAACTCGTCGACCGCCTGCGCGGCTACCTCGACGGCGAACTCGCCGACTACGAACGTGAGCGCGGCATCACCCCGACGGGGCGTCTGACCCGCGCCGATCTCGAACCGGTCTGGCGCCGCAGCCGTGACCTCGGCTTCTACGGCATCCACCTCCCCGAGGAGTACGGCGGGCAGAACCTCACGTACACCCAGCTCGCCGCCCTGAAGGAGGAGCTCGGCGCCAGTGGACGCGTCCTGTCGCACTGCGTGCTGGGCGACATGGGCGGCCCCCTGCGCGCGGGCGACATCCTCAAGTACGCCACCGGGCACCAACTGGACACCTACCTGCTGCCGCTGATCCGCGGCGAGCGGGCGTGCTGCTTCTCCCTCACGGAGACCGACGCCGGGTCCGACGTCCGCTCCATGCGCACGGTCGCGACCCGGGACGGCGATGGCTACCGCCTGTCCGGGCACAAGGTCTTCTCCTCCGCCGGCCCGTTCGCCGACTTCGCGATCGTCGTCGCCCGTATGGCGGGCACCGGTGAACTGCCGGACGAAAAGCCCCGGTTCTCGGCCTTCCTCGTGGACCTCGACAGCCCTGGCTGCCGTGTCGAGGACGGCGCGACGCCGATGTCCGGCGAGCACATCGAGAGCGACATCGTCCTGGACGACTGCTGGGTACCGGCCGCCAACCTGCTCGGTGAGGAGGGCGCGGGGATGCGCATCGCACTCGGCAGGGTCACCACGAACCGGCTGCTGCACTGCCCCAGTGTCCTCGGCGCCACCCGGCGTGCTCTGGACCTGACGCTGAACCGGGCCCGGACCCGCATGGTCGCGGGAGGTCAGCCGCTCCTCATGCTCCAGGCCATCCAGCACCGGGTCGCCGACATGGCGACCGGCCTGTACGCCGCACGTTCCATGACGTACGCGGCGCTGGCGGCCCTCGACGAGGGCCGCGAGGTCCACACCGAGGCGTTCATGTGCAAGCTCTTCGTCGCCGAATCCGCCTTCCGCATCCTCGACGAGGCGGTGCAGATCCACGGCAAGGAAGGGCTCACGCAGGGCAACGAGATCGAATTCCTCTTCCGAAAGATCCGGATGTTCCGCGTACTGACCGGCACGTCGGAGATCCAGCGCAACGGCATCGCCAAGCTGCTGGCCCTGCACCACTGACACCTGTCGCGGCGGAAGGTGTCCGCCCCCTCGTTCGCACTTCCGGTCGTGCCGCTCCGGACACCCGGGAAAGGTCTTTCACCCATGACACCGATGCACAGGCGCGGCTTCGTCGCCGCCACGGCGGGCGCCGCCGCCGCAGCCGTCTCGCTCAACCCCGTCACCGCGCAGGCGGCCTCAGGTCACCGCACTCACGGGACCCCGACGCCGACGCGTACGGACGGCCTCCCCTACGACGACACCACCGACTTCGACGACGCGCACCGTGGATTCGTCGCCGCGTTCACGGGCGGCCCGATCACCACCGCGGACGGCAGGACCGCATGGGATCCGGAGGCCTACGGTTTCCTCGACGGGGCCGGGGGCCGGGTTCCCGACACCGTGGACCCCAGCCTGTGGCGGCAGGCCCGGCTGCTGTCACACCGGGGCCTCTACCGGGTCGCCGACCGCATCTACCAGGTCAGGGGCCTGGACCTCTCCAACATGACGATCGTCGAGGGCGACACCGGCGTCATCGTCATCGACCCGCTGATCTCCGCAGAGACGGCCGCCGCGGCCCTGCGCCTCTACCGCGAGCACCGCGGCGAACGGCCCGTCCGCGCGATGATCTACACCCATCCGCACGTCGACCACTTCGGCGGCTGCAGGGGGGTGCTCCCGGACGGCCCCGGGGACATCCCCGTCGTGGCGCCCAGCGGGTTCATGCAGCACGCCGTCAGCGAGAACGTCTATGCCGGCCCCGCCATGTCCCGCCGCTCTTCGTACATGTACGGTGCCGGACTACCCTCCGGCGTGACGTCCCAGGTCGGGTGCGGTCTCGGTCTGACCGTGTCGCTGGGCACGGTCGGTCTCATCCCTCCCACCCACTCCATCGGGGCCACCGGTGAGGAGATGACGCTCGACGGGGTGCGGATCCGCTTCCAGATGACTCCCGGTACCGAGTGCCAGGAGGAGATGAACTTCCTCTTCCCCGACCTTCGCGCCGTCTGCATGGCGGAGAACGCCACCCACACCATGCACAACATCGTGACCCTGCGCGGCGCCCAGGTACGCGACGCGCACGCCTGGGCCGGCTACCTCACCGAATCGATCGAGCTCTACACCGGCGCCGCCGACGTCGCGTTCGCCTCCCACCACTGGCCCACCTGGGGCAACGACGACATCGTCGAGCTGCTCACGCACCAGCGGGATCTCTACGGCTACCTCCACGACCAGACGGTCAGGCAGATGAACCAGGGTCTGACCGGCACCGAGATCGCGGAGAATTTCCGGCTGCCTCCCCATCTCGAAGGCGTCTGGGCCAACCGTGGCTACTACGGCTCCCTCAGTCACAACGTCAAGGCCGTCTACCAGCGCTACATGGGCTGGTTCGACGGCAACCCCGCGCACCTGTGGGAGCACCCCCCGGTCGAGGAGGCCCGCCGCTGGGTGGAAACCCTGGGCGGCCAGGCCGCGGTCCGCTCCCGAGCCCGTCACTACGCGGAACGCGGCGATGTCCGCTTCGCCGTCACCCTGCTGAATCACGCCGTGTTCGACGACCCGGAGGACAAGCAGACCCGACGGGATCTGGCGGCCCTCTACACCCGCCTGGGGCACACCGTCGAGAACGCCGTCTGGCGGAACTTCTATCTCATGGGCGCGCGGGAACTGACCCACGGTGTCCTCTCCGGCGCCAGTGCCGCCATGGGCCCCGACATGCATCAGGCCCTGACGGTGGATCAGCTCATCGACGGACTCGCCGTGCGTGTGAACGGGCCGAAGGCATGGACCCTCGACCTCACGATCGACTGGCACATCGGCGACGACCGCCGGCGCCTCCGCCTCGCGAACGGACTCCTCACCCGGAGCACCGCCGCCCAGCCGTCCGCCGACGTGGGGCTCACCATGACGATGACCAAGGCCCAGCTCCTGCGCGTGCTCGCGGGCAAGGGAGTGGACGGCATCACCATGGAGGGCGACGCGGGCCTGCTCACCCGGCTGATGTCGGTCCTGGACAAGCCGGACAAGACGTTCGCGATCGTCACCCCCTGAGGGACGGCACTGTCGGGACACCGCCGGGGGCGCGGTCAGGCAGGCGGTGCGGCAGCGATGGGCTGATGCCGCTCCGACCGTGGCGTCCGAGGACTTGGCGCCGGTGTCGGCGTTCCCGGTGACGCCGGGGTGGCGCCGGGGGCGGGGCCTGTGGTGGTCGGCGGCCACTGGACGGCCCGTGACCGCGGGGTCGAACGCGATGCGTGTCCAGCTGATGGTCCTGGACCGCGCGATCCTGGCGCGACGGGGCCTGCGGGGCGACCGCTGCGGCTGCTGTGGTGGTGCTCGCGGCCCGGTGCGTTCCCGGGTACCGCAGCTCTTCGCCCGCCGTGCGGACCGCACCGCGCTTCTGGCCGAGTGCCCCCTCGACGCGGACGGCGCACGCGCGGTGAAGGCCGCCGAGGCAGTGGCGCAAGCATGCGCGGACGTCGGATGGACCCACCGACGCATCCCACCGCCCGACGACGTCCTGGCCGCCCACCCCGAATGGCCGGCCGGATACCGCCGCCCCCGTGACGCCACCCGCCCGGGCTGACGGCGGCGGTCGTCGCAGCGTTCATCCGGTCGGCCCCGCCGTCCCGGCGGATCAGGGATCAACGAGAACGGGACGGGGAGCGCCGGGCCGGCGCCGTTGGTGTGGATGAGGGTGCCCGCGCCCGTCTCACGCATCGCGCGTGCCACCGCTCGGCCGCATGCATGTTGAACACCCGTTCACGCAGAGCGTGGCTCTGTCTCGATCCGCGAGTCCTACGTGACCGTCCCCGGCGACGGCCACCCCAGCCACCAGATGAACAGGCCGCTCAGCAGGACGAGCAGGAAGAGAACGGCGTTCGTGCGACGGTAGGCGACCAACAGGGCCACGAACTCCCGGATCATGGCGCTCGGCCAGAAGTAGGCGGCTGTCGGGGCACCGATCACATGGCCCCGGACGCCGGTGCGGCGGGCGGTGATCGCGGCGCGGAAGACGTGGTAGTTGCTCGTGACGATCACGCACCGGTAGTCCGGGTTCGCCCGCTCCATCAGGGCTTTGCTGAACGTCAGGTTCTCGTCCGTGGTCGTCGAGCGGTCCTCGCGTTCGATCAGATCGGCGGGGACGCCCTGGGTGACCAAGTAGTCGGCCATCGCGTGGGACTCCGGCAGCTTTTCGTCGGGTCCCTGCCCTCCCGAGGTGAGCAGGACCGGGCGACGGCCCTTCCGGGACAGCCTGGAGTGTTCCTCACGGGCCCGGTCGAGACGGCCGGCCAGCAGCGGGGGCACGGCGGTGCCGCCGATCAGGCCCGAGCCGAGGACCACCACGTAGTCCGCCCGGCGCCGGATGCGCAGACGCCCGTACAGGCTCCCGTAGACGAGGAAGCAGAGGAACAGGAAGGCAACGTATCCGGCGAGCGCCGTCGCCGTCGCCGCCACCACCAGCAGCGTGTGGGTGTGCAGCACGAGCGAGGTGATCAGCAGCGCGAGAAGGGCGACCAGGGCACTGCCGGCTCCCAGGGACAGCAGGTTCGCCGGGCCCCTGCCTTCTTTGCGGACCATGGTGATTCCGTTGGCGATGAGGAACCACGCCAGCGTGACGACGCCCACGCCCGCAAGGGTCAGCAGCCCGACGACCAGGTCGCGGCCCAACTGTGCTCGCTCGGAGGCCACGTGCAGGAGGAGCCCGATCACCGCGAAGACGGTGGACAGGCCCAGCAGGACCGCATTGCTCACTCGGCGGCGGTCTCGCACCACACCGGCGCAGAACAGGAAGAGGCAGACGAACGACGGTACAAAGGCCACCATGCGCCGATCCTACGAGGCGTGGAGGGGTCCCCTGTCGGGCGGGGGCAGCATCGCGGAACACTCGGATCCCCGGGGTCCTGGAAGATGCGGCCCTCCTGCGGACGGGATAGGAAGAGTTCGACCGCTGTCATGGATTTTTACCCGCCCTCCTCCACAGACGGCCGGAAGGACGTGCGATGTTCCAGGAGCGCAAGGACCGCCGTCACGCCAATCGCGCGTTCGACCACGGCGAGGGCGTGACCCGCTACCGGATGCGGCAGAAGCTGGTCTCCCTCGGTGACGACTACTGGATCGACGACGAGTCGGGCGACCACCGGTACAAAGTAAACGGCAAGGTACTCCGGGCGCGCCGGACGTATCACATCGAGGACCGCGACGGCCGGCGCGTCGCAACGGTGCAGGGCAGACCGCTGCGGCTCAAGGACTCGATGGCGATCGAGGACGGCGACGGGCAGCGCGTGGCCGTGGTCAGGAAGGCCCTCGTGGGACCGCTGCGCGACCGGTGGCGGATCAAGCAGGAGGACGGCGGCGACCTCAGGGTGCACGGCAACATCCTCGATCACGAGTACACGATCGAGCGGGACGGTTACAAGGTGGCCGAGGTGTCGAAGCGGTGGTTCCGTCTCCGGGACACCTACGGCCTTGACGTGGGCCCGGACGTGGACCCCGCCACCGTCCTCGCGGCGGCCGTCGCCATCGACGCCATGGCGCACCCCGGGGAGTGACCGGGGCCGGGGCGGCTCGTCGTCGGAGGAGCCGCCCCGGGCGCGTACCCCGGTCAGGAGGCGCGGCGCAGCGCCACCACGTCGATCTCCACCAGGATGCCCATCAGCTGGGAGCCGACGGTGGTGCGCACCGGCCTCGGCTCACTGAAGTGCTCCCGGTACACGCGGTCGAAGCCGGCGAAGTCGCGGTGCACGTCCTGGAGGTGGACCGTCGCCTTGACCACGTCGTCGAGTGTGAGCCCGTCGGCGGCGAGGAGGGCGCTCACGTTGGCCAGGACCTGGCGGGTCTGCTTCTCGATGGTGTCGCCCAGTTCGCCGGTGGCCGGGTCCTGTGGGCCGAAGCCGGAGGTGAAGAGGTACGGGCCCGCGGCGATGCCCTGGCTGTAGCCGCCGATCGGGGCCGGTGCTCCGGCCGTGGTGACGGCGCGGCGCGGGGTGAGGGGGCTGTCGGCCGTCACTTGGTGAGGTCTCCTTCCGCGGCGTTGACACCCGCGTAGTGGCGGAGCTTGTCCTCGTCGACGGTGACTCCGAGGCCCGGCCCGTCCGGGACCCGCAGGCTGCCGTCGGACAGCGTGAGCGGCTCGATGATGTCGTCCGCGTGCAGGTAGTACATGGAGTCGATGGCGCGCGACAGCACCGGGGTGCTGGCGACCACCGCGAGGTGTGCCGCCGTGGCGATGCCCAGTTCGCCGCCGCTGTGCAGGTTCATGCCCAGGCCGAACGTCTCGCAGTGCGCGGCCAGCGCCTTCGTCGCGGAGACACCGCCCCACTTGTAGACGTCACCGTGGATCACGTCGACGGCGTTCTGCCGCATCGCCGGCGCGAAGTCCTCGAACCGCACCACGCACATGTTGGTGCACAGCGGGATGCGTACCTTCCGGCGGACCTGGCTCATCCCCTCGATCCCGACGCACGGGTCCTCCAGGTACTCCAGGTCCAGTTCCTCCAGCGCGATACCGGCCCGGATCGAGTCCGGCACCGACCAGGCGGCGTTCGGGTCCACGCGCAGGTTCACCTCGGGCAGCGCGGCGCGTACGGCCCGCAGGATCGCGACGTCGCCCTGGACGTCCTTGGTGCCCTTGAGCTTCACCGCCGTGAAGCCGCCCTCGGCGACCACGCGCTCGGTGTGCTCGGCCAGGGCGCGCGGCAGGTCCCCCGCGCCGGCTCCGGGGGCGTCGGCGCGTGTGATCAGGGCCGTCAGCGGCACCTCGTCGCGGACCGGACCGCCCAGCAGGTCGGTGACCGACTGCCCGGTGATCTTGCCCATGGCGTCCCAGCAGGCGACGTCGATCGCGGCGAGGGCCGCGTACCCCAGGTAGCCGTAGAAGAACGGCACCATGTGGTGGCGGCGGTGGAACGCCTCCAGGGCGAACGGGCTGGTGCCGATCAGGTCCTCGGCGAGGTCGCGGACGATCGCGGCGACCGGGCGGCCCCACATCGTCTCGCCCCAGCCCTCCACGCCGGAGTCGGTCCTGATGCGCACCACGGTGCGCGTCTCCCCTGTCTTCGTCTCGAACGAGCTGGTGAACGGGTTGACCAGGGGCAGGTTGACGACGTGGACGTCGACCTCGGTGATCTTCATGAGCACTTCCTTGTGTGAGGTGGTGGGGGTCACGCGAGGGGGCGCGACGCGGCGTCGAAGGCGAGTACGGCCCGGGCCAGGCCGCGGGCGCGCCGGTCGAGCAGGCGCCGGCCGTGCTCGGCGTCGGCACCGGCCGCGTCGTCGGTGGCGCCGCCCACCCGCTCCCATTCGCCGTGCCGCTCCACGGTCAGTCCGGGGTAGGGCGGCTTGTCGAAGAGGGGCGGGGGTTCGACCGGCGCGTTCACGGCCCGCTCGGCGCGTACCAGTGCCGGTTGCGCGGCGAGCATCAGCGACGTCTCGAACCAGCCGGCGTGTCCGGGCACCAGCTGGGCACGGAGCCCGTCCGGGTCCTCGGCGCCGTCTTCGGGCTCACCGGTGTCGGTGAGTGTCCAGTACGAGCACGCGGCGGCCGTGACGTCGGCGCGCAGTGCGAACCGCTTGACCGCGAGCCGCATGATCTCGTCATTGCCCCCGTGACCGTTGACGACGAGGACCCGGCGGTAGCCACAGGCGGCCAGCGAGTCGAGGAGCTCGTCCAGCACCATGCCGAGCACCGGCGCCGACAGCGTGAGCGCCGCCGCGAACAGATGGTGCGGGCTGTGTCCGTACGGCAGGGTCGGCAGGCGTACGAGAGAGGGCACGGCCTCCCCGGTGGCGGCCCGCTCGTCGAGGAGGGCCAGGGCCCGGGAGACCACGGCGTCGGCGAGCATCGTGTCGGTGCCCATCGGCAGGTGCTCGGCGTGCTGCTCCTGCGAGCCGATCGGCAGGACGGCGATCGCCTCGGGCGCCGCCGCCCGTGTCTCGCGCCAGGTGGTCTCGGTGAGATTGCGGTGGGTCATGCCGCTGTCTCCCCGGTCCGGGGGCATGACAGAGTCGGCGCATGGCGCATGAACGTATTCCTTTGCGGTTGGTGCCCGACCTGCGGCCGGACGAGCCGGCCGGTCGGGACGGCGGTGTGCTGGGCGCCGTCGAGGTGCTGCCCGGTCTGGTGCGTGCCGCGCTGCTCACCCGCACCGGCGCCGTACTCGCGCGGACGGAGGCCCGCTTCGACCCGGCGGGCTCGGACCCGGCCCTCGTGGACGCGGCGCTGCGCGGGGCCGCGGCGGTCTTCGACGGGCAGTCCCTGCTCGGGGTGGGTGTGGCGGCGGCCGGTGTGGTGGACCCCGTGGGGGGCCGGATCATCGAGGTGAACGACGCCCCGGCGCTGCGCGGCCACCCGGTGGCCGCCCGGCTCGCGGACCTGTCGGGCGCACCCGTGCGGGTCGAGCACCGGGCGCGAGTGCAGGTGCTCGGTGACCGCTGGTTCGGTGCGGGACGCGGTCGGCGCTCGTTCGCCTCCGTCGCGACCGGTGACGTTCTCGGCGTCGGCATCCTCTACGAAGGGGAGGTGCTGGCTCCGGCCGGCGGTCGCAGCGGCGCTCATATGACGGTCACCGCGAGCGGTGAGTTCTGCACCTGCGGACGGCGCGGCTGCTGGAAGACCGTGGCGACGACCCGCTGGCTGCGCGAGCGCGCCGCCGAGCACGGTTTCTTCCAGCACGCGGCCACCCTGGCGGCCCTGGTGGCGTCCGACGCACCGGCCGCCGCCCGTCTCGTGGACCGGTACGCGGAGAACCTGGTGCTGGGCCTCGCCACCGTCCAGCAGCTGTTCGCGTGCGGCCTGTTCGTGCTGCACGGCGAGGCCCTGGACGGCGGCGAGCCGTTCCGGGCCCTGGTCGAGTCGCGGCTGCGCGCCGACGCGCTCGGCGGCGGCGAGCTCCCCACCGTGGTCCTGGGCGAGGCCGCGGACATGGGCACGCTGCTGGGAGCGGCGGGGCTGGTCCTGTCGGGGGCCTAGGGCGTGTTCCGGGAGGAGCTCCGTTCGCCCGCAGGGCGGGCCCGGCGGCGTCCGGGGCGTGCGATCGCAAGACTTGGGGCCGCCCCGACCCGGGGTGTGCCGGGGCGGTCCCGACAACGCCGTGAGCGTGCGTGCCGGACGCCGCCGGACAGGGACTTTCGGAACACGCCCTGGTACGGACCTCACGCGCCGACTCCCCCCAGGATCCGGCGGCCGGGTTCGGGAACCGGCACGGCGTCCAGGAGGCGCCGGGTGTACGCGTCCTCGGGTGCGGCGAACACCTGCTCCGCGGTGCCGGACTCGACGATGCGGCCCTGTCGCATCACGGCGACCCGGTCGGCGATCTGCCGCACCACGGCGAGGTTGTGCGAGATGAAGAAGTAGGTCAGGCCAAGGCGTTCCTGGAGATCGGCGAGCAGGTCGAGGACGCGGGCCTGTACGGAGACGTCGAGCGCGCTCGTCGGTTCGTCGAGCACGACCAGACGGGGTTCGAGTGCCAGGGCCCGTGCGATGGAGATGCGCTGGCGCTGCCCGCCGGAGAACTCGTGCGGGTACCGGTCGAGGATGCCCGCGTCCAGGCCGACGGCGTCGAGGAGCTCCCCGGCCCGGTCGCGCACCTTCGCCCGGCCGCGCCGCCCACGGGCCCACTCCTCGTGGGTGACGAGCGGCTCCCCGACGATGTCGGCGATCCGCAGCCGCGGGTTCATGCTGGAGTACGGGTCCTGGAGCACGACCTGCATCTGCCGGCGCAGTGGCCTCAGTGCCGCCCCCTTGAGGGCGAGGAGGTCCGTGCCGTCGAACCGGACGCTGCCCGCAGTGGGTTCGAGCAGCCGCAGCAGCAGCCGGGTGAGCGTCGTCTTGCCGCAGCCGGATTCGCCGACCAGGGCGTAGGTCTCGCCTTCCCGGACGGTGAGGGAGACGTCGTCGACGGCGACGCTCGGCGGCCGGCCGGGGAATTCCTTGCGCAGTCCTTCGATCTCCAGCAGCGGGGTCGTGGTCATGCGACGGGCTCCAGTCGGGGGGTGGCTGCCAGCAGCTCGCGTGTGTACGGGGCGGCGGGACGCGTGAAGACCTGTTCGACGTCGCCGGTCTCGACGACCTCGCCGTGTCGCATGACGACGACGCGGTCGGCCGTTTCGGCGACGACGCCCAGGTCATGGGTGATGAGCAGGACGGCCATGCCGTGGCGTCGCTGGAGCCGAACGAGCAGCTCCAGGATCTGTCGCTGCACCGTCACGTCGAGCGCGGTGGTGGGCTCGTCCGCGATGAGGACGCGGGGCCGGGCCACGAGTGCGGAGGCGATCATGACGCGTTGGCGCAGACCGCCGGAGAGCTCGTGCGGGTACTGGCCGTAGCGTCGCTCCGGGTCGGGGATGCCGACCTCGTCCAGCGCGGTCAGCGCGGCCCGGCGGGCCTCGGCCCGGGTGTGGTCGCCGTGCAGCCGCAGCACCTCGGCCACCTGGTCCCCCACTCGCTGGAGGGGGTCGAGGCTGGTCATGGGGTCCTGGAAGACCATGGATATCCGGGCCCCGCGGATCTTGCGCAGCTCTTTCTCGCGCAGGGCGAGTACGTCCTGGCCGTCGAGCAGCACCTGGCCGCCCGTGTACACGCACGGCGGTTCCGGGTTGAGGCGCATCGCGGACAGGGCGGTGGCCGACTTGCCGCTGCCGGACTCGCCGACGACGGCCAGCGTCTCGCCGGCGGCGACCGAGAGGTTCACACCGCGTACGGCGTGCACGGTGGAGGAGGCGAGCGCGAAGTCGACGCGGAGGTCCCGGAATTCGAGGACGGGTGCGGCCGGCGGGGTCTGTTCGGGGTCGGTCATCGGCGGTACGCCTTCGGGTCCGCGACGTCGCGCAGCGCGTCGCCCAGGATGTTGATGGAGAGGGAGGTGAGCATGAGGGCGATGCCGGGGAAGACGGCGATCCACCAGGACGTGCCGAGGTAGAGCTGTCCGTCGGCGAGCATGCCGCCCCAGGTCACCGTCTCCTTGGGGACGCCGAGGCCCAGGTAGCTGAGCGATGCCTCGGCGACGATGGCGGACGCGATGTGCAGCGTCCCGATGGTGGCCAGCGGTGCCATGACGTTGGGCAGCAGGTGGCGCCGCATGATGGCCAGGTCGCCGACGCCGATCGCACGGGCCTCGGTGACGAAGTCGCGGGTGCGCAGCGACAGTACTTCGGAGCGCACCACCCTGGCGTACGAGACCCAGCCGGTGACCCCGATCACGAGGATCACGTAGCCGAGGCCCGAGCCGACGAATCCGACGACGGCGAGCGCCAGCAGGATCGCGGGGAAGGCGAGCTGGACGTCGGCGAACCGCATCACGACCCGGTCGGTCCAGCCGCCGAGGAATCCGGAGGCGAGGCCGGCGACGGTGCCGATCACACCGGCGAGCAGGGCCGCGCCCGCACCGACGAGCAGGGAGACCCGGGTGCCGTAGACGACCCGGGAGAGCAGGTCGCGGCCGAGCTGGTCGGTGCCGAGCAGATGGGCTGTGTCGCCCCCGGACTGCCAGGCGGGGGGCTGGAGCCGGCCGAGGAGGTTCTGGGCGGCCGGGTCGGCGGGCGCGATCAGCGGGGCGAACAGCGCGCACACGACGATCAGGAGGAGGAAGACGAGCGCGACGGCGGCGAGCCGGTTGCGCAGCAGTGAGCGCAGCACGGAGGGCTGGACCGAGGTCGCAGCGGGGGCGGTGGGAAGGGCTGTGGGGGCGGTGGTGGTCATCGGGAGTTCCTCACCCTCGGGTCGAGGAGGCCGTAGGACAGGTCCACGAGCAGGTTGACCACGACGAAGGTGGCGGCGAACAGCAGCACGGTGCCCTGAACCAGGGGGAAGTCGCGGTTGGCGATGGCTTGGACGGTCAGCTGGCCCACGCCGGGCCAGGAGAAGACCTGCTCGGTGAGGATCGCGCCGCCGAGCAGGCTGCCGATCTCCAGCCCGACGACCGTCACCACGGGCAGCGAGGCGTTGCGCAGTCCGTGCCGGAGCACGGTGCGTACCGGTCCGAGGCCGCGGGCGCGGGCCGTACGGATGTGGTCGGAGCCGAGCACGTCGATCAGTGAGGAGCGCAGCAGCCGTGCGACGACGGCGACGGAGTAGACGGCCAGGGTGATCGACGGCAGTACGACGTGGGCGAAGGTGCCGTATCCGGAGGCGGGCAGTGCGTGCAGGCCGACGGCGAAGACGAGGATCAGCAGGATGCCCACCCAGAAGGCGGGGGTCGACTGGCCGATCAGGACGGCCGTGATGACACCGCGGTCGGCGGCCTTGCCGCGCCGCATGGCCGCGATCGTGCCGGCGGGCAGGGCGATCACCAGCGTCACCACGAAGGCTCCTGCCGCGAGCAGCAGCGTGGCGGGGATGCGGTCGGCCAGGACCGCGCGGACCGGCTGGTTGTAGAAGAGGGAGTCGCCGAAGTCGAAGCGCGGCAGGCCCCACAGGTAGTCCAGGTACTGCGTGAGCAGCGGCCGGTCCAGTCCCAGGCTGTGCCGCAGCACGGCCTCCTGCTGGGCGGTGGCGTCGGGGGGCAGCATCACCTTCACCGGGTCACCGGACAGGCGTACCAGGAAGAACACGACGGTGGCGGTGCACAGCAGGACGAGGAGTGCGGTGCCGAGCCGGGAGGCGGCGGGCCGCAGCACGGTCCAGGCACGGCTGGGCCCGGAGGCCCGTACGCCGGGCGCGGTCAGGGTCTGGCTCATCACACGGCCACCTTCGCGCTCGCCATGTCCAGCACCCCTGCGGCGCCGGGCGTCCAGCTGGGCCGGGTGTTGTGCACGTAGATGTTGTCGATCTGGTAGAGGGGCACGAACGGTGCCTCGTCCTTGATCAGTTGCTGGAGTTCCGAGAAGGCGCGGCGGCGCACGGCCGGGTCCACGGACAGCTCTTCGCGGTCCACCAGGCGGTCGGCGCCCGGGTGGTGCCAGCGGCTCTGCCGCCGGTCGCTGCGTACGTTCGACTGGAGCATGCTCTCGCCGTCCATGGTCCAGACGGTGGACGCGGCGAGATAGACGGGGCCGAGCGCGCCGTGGTTGGAGGAGGTCAGGCGCTGGGAGTACGTGCCCGGGTCGAGCAGATTCACCCTGGCCCGGACACCGGCGCGGGCCAGCAGGCCGGCGATGGCCTCGGCCACGTTCGCGTCCAGGTTGGAGGCGGTGATCGAGGTGCTGATGCCGTCGGGATGCCCGGCCTCGGCCAGCAGCGCGCGGGCCTTGGTGAGCGAGCGCTCGAAGGGCTTCACGGACTCGTCGAAACCGAAGGCGCCGCGCGGGATCATCGCCGGCACCTCGGTGGCCTTTCCGCCGAGCACGGCCTTGATGAGCAGGGGAACGTCGATGGCGTGGTTGAGCGCCTGCCGTACGCGCCGGTCGGGCAGTGGTCCCCCGGTGAGGGTGTCGAGTGACAGGTACGAGGTGCGGATGCCGGTGTGGTGGCCGATCCGCACGCCCGGGTAGCCGGCCAGCTGCTGCGCCGCGTCCGGGGTCATGCCCGCCACGATGTCGACGCCCCCGCTCTGCAACGCGGCCAGCGCGGAGGAGGAGTTGGGGGCGGGTACGAAGACCAGCTCGTCGACGTGCGGGCGGCCCTGCCAATGGTGGTCGAAGGCGGCGAGGCGCAGTTCGTGGTCGCGCTGCCAGTGCCGGAACGTGAACGGACCGGTGCCCACCGGGTGTGCGGCGAAGCCCTCGTCGCCCACCTTCGCGAGGTAGCGCGGGGGTACCACGACGCCGCCGAACAGGGACAGCTTCGCGGGGAGGATCGGGTCGTGCACCGAGGTGCGCACATCGACCGTGTACGGGCCGACCACCTTGACGCCTTCGACGTAACGCAACTCCACGATGGGCGACTTCGTCGCGGGGTCGAGCAGCCGCTCGATGCTGAAGCGGACAGCCTCGGCGTCGCACGGCTCCCCGTTGTGGAAAGTGACGCCCCGGCGCAGCTCGAACCGCCACACCTCGGGCTCAACGGCCTTCCAGGACAGGGCGATCCGCGGTTGGAGCGAGTTGTCGCGACCCCGCGTGGTCAGCGTGTCGAACATGTTGATCAGGGCGTTCATCGACGTCATGTCGCCCTGCTTGTGCGGGTCCATCGTCTTCGGGTCCCCGGTCTGGGAGACCCGCAGCACGTTGCCGGCCGAGGCCGCCGACGGGGCTCCGCACCCGGTCAGCAGGGCTGGTGCGGCGAGAGCGGGCACCGCGAGGCCGCTCAGACGCAGCACCGATCGGCGGGAGCACCCGAGGCCCGGGCCGCCTCCCCCTTCGCATATTCGTTCCATTGGACAACACACTCGTTCCGGTGAATGGAATGCAGTTCGGGTAAGGTAGGCCACATGGGGAAACCGGTCAACAGTCGTCCGCAGAAGCAGACCTCCGCCGCGGCGCCCGTCGGCGCCGCCGAAGCGGATGGCGCACCGCCCGCGCCCGGCCCGGTGGACAAGGCGATGGAAGTCCTGACGGCCCTCGCGGCGGCGGGTGCGCCGCACCGCCTCGCGGACCTCGCCCGAAGCACGGGACTGGCCAAGCCGACCGTGCACCGACTGCTGCGTGCGCTCGCCACGTCGGGTTACGCCGAGGCCGGCCCGGGCGGCAGCTACCGGCCGGGGCCCCGGCTCCTCGGCCTGGCCGCGGGCGCGCTGGCCGACGACGCCGCCCTGCGCCGGGCAGGTCCGTTGCTGGATGAACTCCGTGTGCGCACCGGGCTGTTCGCTTCGTACGCGGTCCGCGACGACCGCGCGGTCATCCACCTGGACGTCCGCGCTCCGGCGCAGGACTTCGGTCTCGACCTGCCCCCCGGCTTCCGCGAACCCCTGACCGCCGGAGCGGCGGGCCTCGCCCTGCTTTCCGCCCTGCCGGACGGGGAGAGCGGACCACTGTCCGCCGGCCCCGACGGTGCACCCGCCGACGAGGTGACCCGCGCCGCCCTGACCGCCGCGGTCCGGGACGGCTACGCGTTCGACGGCACCGACGCCTGGCTCGACCGCCGCGCGCTCGCCTCCCCGGTGCGGGACGCGACCGGCCGCGCGGTGGGGGCACTCGTGCTGACGGGGCTCGCCTTCACGCTGGACGAGGCCGCGGCTCGGCTGTACGGGCCGATGGTGCGGTCGGCCGCCGCCGCGGTCTCGGCGGGCCTGGCCGCGCAGGCCGGCGCACGGCTCGGACTGGTGCCCGGCCCCGACCGCGACACGGATTTCGGCGCGGGAAGAACCGGTGGGAGCGGCAGGGCGGAGGAGTCACGGTGAGCGCCGACCGACGCACGACGAAGTCCGCCGGAGCGCGACGGGCCACCCCCGGGCGGGGAGGCGCGGCGACCGGCGAGGCACGGGCGGCTGCCCGACGCCGGCTGCTGGAGGGCGGGCGGGAGCGCGGCCTCTACTCCGGTGCCGCCTGGTCGCTCGGCGACACGGAAGGGCCGTGGGACCGCGGCTGGACAGGCACCCGCGCGCATGGTGGGGCCGCGCTGGACGGCAACGACCTGTGGGACCTCGCCTCGGTGACCAAACCGCTGGTGGGCCTGGTCGTCATGGCACTGGTGGACCGGGGCGCCCTCCGCCTCGGCGACACCGTCGGACAGCATCTGGCCCGCTACGCGGACAGCCCGCACGCTCCCCGTACGATCGCCCAACTCCTCGACCACACCTCGGGGCTGCCGGGCGGGGTGCCGCTCTACCGCGACCACCCGACCCGTGAGTCCCTGCTCACGGCGCTCGGCACACTGCCGCGCACCGCCGCGCCCGGCACCCGGGTCACGTACTCGTCCCAGGGGTTCATCCTGCTCGGCCTCATCGCCGAACAGGCGGCGGGCCGGAGCCTGGACGAGCTGATGAGCGAGCTCATGTGCGCCCCGCTCGGCCTCACCGACACCCGCTTCCGGCCGGCGCCCGCTCACCGGGGGCGCGCGGTGGCCACGGAAGCCTGCCCCTGGCGCGGGCGGACCGTCGTCGGCGAGGTGCACGACGAGAACACGGTCGTACTCGGCGGCGTCGCCGGACACGCGGGCCTCTTCTCCACCCTCGCGGACCTGGAACGCATCGCGCTCGGTCTGCTGGGCGGCGGGCCCCCGCTGCTGGAGCCGGACACCCTCGTGCTGATGACCGCTCCGCGCACCGACCACCTCAACCTGCGCCGCACCCTGGCCTGGCAGGGGCAGGACTCGACCGGCTCCCCGGTCGGCGACACCTTCGGCCCGGCCTCCTACGGTCACACGGGATTCACCGGCACGAGCCTGTGGCTCGACCCGGCGGCCGGCCGCTACGCGATCCTGCTCACCAACCGCGTGCATCCCAGCCGGGTGGAACGCGGATTCACCGAGCTGAGGCGGGAGTTCCACTCACTCTGAACGCGGAACACGGCGGCGGCCCCCACGCGCGCACCGGGGCGGGAGCCCCCCTTGCATGGCAAGCCGTGACGAACTACGGGGACCTCGCTAACGCCCCTCCGGAGCGACGGCCGCCTGCCGGCGCTCGTCCTGCAGGCGCTTGCGGTGAAGCCACTTCGGCAGCCCGGGTGCCTCCAGAAAGCCCTCCGCGTGGGCTGACGCCAGTGCGATGCGGGGCAGGTCCACGCTCTTCTCGAAGAGCAGGAAGCGCGGCTCCCAGATCGGACGGTACTTCGCGTTGGCGCGGTAGAGGGACTCGATCTGCCACCAGCGGGAGAAGAAGCGCAGCAGGGATCGCCACAGGCGCAGTACCGGTCCGGCGCCGAGCCGTGCTCCGCGTTCGAATACGGAGCGGAACATCGCGAAGTTCAGGGACACCTGGGTGATGCCGGTCTCGCCTGCGCGGTGCAGCAGCTCGATGATCATGTACTCCATCAGGCCGTTGTCGGAGTCGCGGTCGCGGCGCATCAGGTCGAGGGAGACGCCACGGGGGCCCCATGGCACGAAGGACAGGAGGGCCCGCGGTTCGCCGGCGGAGTCGTGGCATTCGACCATGACGCACCGCCCGTCCTGCGGGTCCCCGAGCCGGCCCAGCGCCATGCTGAACCCGCGTTCGGTAGCACCGTCGCGCCAGGCGTCGGCGCGCTCCACCAGGCGTGTCATCTCATCGGGTGCGATGTCCTGGTGGCGTCGGATGCGCACGGTGTAGCCGGCTCGCCGAACTCGGTTGTGGGCCTGCCTCACGGTACGCATGGCACGGCCCTCCAGGGTGAAGTCGGCGACTTCGACGATTGCCTCGTCGCCGAGTTCCAGGGCGTCCAGGCCGTGACGGGCGTAGATGGTGCCCGCTTCCTCGCTCGCGCCCATGACGGCCGGCACCCAGCCGTGGGCGCGCGCTTCGGCGAGCCAGGGGGCTATGGCTCCGGGCCAGGCCTCCGGGTCGCCGATGGGGTCCCCGGACGCCAGCGACACGCCGCCGGCCACGCGATAGGTGACCGCGGCCTTCCCGGTCGGCGACCACACCACGCTCTTGTCCCGGCGCAGCGAGAAGTAGCTGAGCGAGTCGCGTTCCGCGTGCATCTCCAGCAGGGCCCGCAGTTGTCGGTCGTCGTCCTCGCTGAGCGGGTCGACGGCGCGGCGGGTTCGGAACGCGGCGAAGGCGATGGCGATCACGAGCGCGGTCCCGAGCACGTTGATGGTGACGCCGGCCCAGTGAGGGATGGCGATGGCCGGGAAGTGCGATTTGTCCACGGTGACGGTGATCAGTTGCCATGTGCCGTAGCGCCAGCGCTCGGCAAAGGAGGCATGGCCCGCATCGGGTGCCCGGTTCGTAGCGGTCACCAGAAGCCAGGCGAGCAGCGAGGACGTCAGCAGTCCGCCGACGGCAACCGCGGCGGCGAGCTTGGGGTTGGAGCGGTCCCCCTTGGCGTAGAACTCTCGCCGCCCTGCCAGCAGCGCGGCGACGAACAGGGCGGTCAGTAGCACCGAGACCCAGTTCTGTGGGTGTTGCCGCATCTGCGGGAAGAACATGGCGAAGCAGACGAGGACCAGGAACCCGCCGCTGAGCGCCAGGTTGAGGATCCAGGCCGCGCGCTTGCGACGCCGCATGGTCACCGCGAGGAAAGCGGTGACCACACCGGAGGCGAAGCCCGCGGTCAGCAGGTAGGGGGTGAACAGGTCCTGCTCGTTGTGCCGCCGCACCCCCTGGCCGAGAGACACCCACACCGCGCTGAGGAAGTTGATGAAGGTAACGATGCGCAGGTACCACACGGCGTAGGAGGCGGCCCGTTGCGAGAAGGGGGATGTGTGTGCTGCGGTGGTCTGGAGGTTGGCTGGGTGGCTCATCGCATCTTCCTGGGCGGGCTGTTGTGGGCGGTGCACGGGACACCGTCGTGGTGTGTCCGGCGGCGGACCACGGCTCGGCCGACGGCATGGGAGGTTTGCCCGGCCGAGGCCCTCCGTTCGGAAGACTCGTCCGGCCTTCGGGGTAGGCGGGGGCCGGGGGCGCGCAGGCGGCCGGCGAGCGAGCGTCCGTCGCTGCGGGTCCGGGCGGCGGGCAAGGGCCCTGCCAGTGCGCCCGGCCCGCGAGTGAGGGTGGACGGCGACGAGCGCCGCTCTCGTCGTTCTCCTCGTTCCTCAGTGTTGGACGGGTTCGTTGGTCAGCTTCTGGCCGCGCAGCAGAACCCAGGCGACGGCAGAGGCGAGCAGCAGCAGGCAGGCGCCGACGCCCGCGGCGAGCGCTACGCCGTCGACGAAGGAGTCGCGCGCTGCCCGCAGCAGGGCCGCGGCCGCGTCGGCGGGCATGTGGACGGCGGCCACAACGGCTCCGGCCAGGGATTCGTGTGCCGCCTCCGGGGTTCCGGCCGGTCCGGTGAAGCCCTGGTAGATGTTGGTGACGACTGATCCGAGCAGGGCGATGCCCAGGGCGGTACCCAGTTCGTAGGCCGTCTCCGAGACCGCGGATGCGGCACCGGCCTGTTCCTTGGGGACAGCGGTCAGGATGATGTCCGACGTGATGGTGAAGGAGAGTCCGGCGCCGAAGCCCACGACGAGCAGGGTGGTGCCGATCAGCGGGTAGCCGGTGGACTGGGTGAGCGTGGTAAGCGCGGCCAGGGACAGTCCGATGACGGCCAGGCCGCTGGAGACGACCGCGCGCACCGAGAAGCGTCGTGCCGCGGCCCCGGCGACCAGACCGGCGACGACCGCGCCCGCGGCGGCCGGCAGTTCGGCGATGCCCGCTTCGATGGGCCGCCGGCCCTGGACGAGTTGCAGATACTGGGAGAGGAAGAACAACAGTCCGGAAAGCCCGAGAATGGTCAGTACGTTCGCGACAACGGCACCGCTGAAGCCGCGGTTGCGGAACAGCCGGACGTCCACCAGCGGGATGGGCAGGGTGCGCTGGCGACGGACGAACCCGTAGAGGGCGGCCGCACCGAGCACGCCTGCGGCGAGGGTGAGCCAGCCGAACCCCTCGGCCGCGGCCTCCTTGACGGCGTAGACGACGCCGACCATGCCGATCAGGGAGAGGAAAACACTCGGCATGTCCCACGGCCCCGGGGAGGGATTGCGGGATTCGGGGAGCATCTTGATCCCGACGACGACGAGCAGCGCCATCACGGGCAGGTTGATCAGGAAGACCGACCCCCACCAGAAGTGCTCCAGCAGCACGCCGCCGACGATCGGGCCGACCGCCATGCCCGCCGACGCGGCGGCGCTCCATATGCCGATGGCGAGGCTGCGCTCACGCGGATCGTGAAAGAGGTTGCGGATCAGCGCGAGCGTGGAAGGCATCAGTGTGGCACCGGCGACACCGAGCAGCGCGCGGGCGACGATCATCATCTCGGGGGTCTGCGCGTAGGCGTTGAGTACCGACACCAGGCCGAACGCGGTCGCACCGGTCAGCAGCAGGCGCTTGCGGCCGATGCGGTCGCCCAGACTGCCCATGGAGATGAGCAGGCCGGCGATCACGAACGAGTAGGCGTCACCGATCCACAGGAGCTGGGTCCCGGAAGGCTGCAGGTCCTCGCTGAGGTAGGGCGTGGCCAGACCGAGCACGGTGGCGTCCACCGCGACCAGAAGGACGGCAAGGACCAGCACGCCCAGGGCGATCCACCGGCCCGGGGCCTGTTGCGTGCCGCCCTGTCCGTCCTTGTGCAGAGTCTGGGTCATGACGCCTCCCTGCGGACGGCGCCGCCGAGCAGCAGCTCGGCGATCATGTGGCTGATGTCGTTGCGGGCCACCCGGCCCTCGGTGACGGACCAACTGCCGGCGGCCAGCAGCCCGTAGAGGGCTTCGGTGAGCCACGTCGCGCTCAGGTCGATGCGAAAGGCACCGCTTTCCTGGCCCCGGCGGAACAGGCTGGTGAGCCGGTCGTCGATGCGCGACCAACCCGCGTTCTGCTCCTCCCCCTCGAACAGCTGGTTCTCGGAGTAAAGGAAGGCGAGGAGACTCGCACACGGTTCCAGGGCGCGGACCAGGCGGTGAACCGCCTCCTCGGCCGGCCCGTCCTCCGGACGCGACGCCTCCAGGGCCGCCTCGCACTCGGCGATACCGAGGTCCTCCAGCGCCCGCACCAGGGCCTCACGCCCGGGGAAATGGCGGTTCAGCGTCGCCCGGCTGACCCCGGCAGCCCGCGCGACCTCTTCCGTGGTCGCAGTGGCCCTGCGTGACAGCAGATCGGCAGTAGTACGCAGCACATGATCGCGATCGAAACTCATGAGTCAACCATAACCCGCGCGAGACAAAAATGTCTCACATGCTTCAGAGGTGACTCTCACGAGCGACGTCCTCCGACCACCCCTCGGGGTATCGCCGACAAGACACGCCTGCCGCTTGCGGGCCGTCCACCGGGCCTGGGCCGCTTGTCCCTGGCAGGCCCCCGACCGCCAGGACCCCGCAGGGCGGTCGGGCACACTGTTCGCCGAGAGATATCGCTACTGCACCTGAGAGAGATTGATGGGACGCACCGCAGGACGAGGGCCCGACGACACCAAGCGATTGATCCTGGACGCCGCGAGGAGCGTCGTCGCGACCCAGGGGGCCCGAGCGACCCTCGATGACGTGGCGGCCGCGGCCGGCATGACTCGCGGGGCCGTGATCTATCACTACAGCTCGAAGAACGCCTTGTGGATCGCACTGGCCCGCGACGTGCTCGGCCAGGTCCACCGGGCGGTGGAGGACAGCATCGAGAGCGGGCAGGCGCCCGGCCGCCTGGCGCGCGCCTTCATTCGTGTATCGCTGGAGGGCGACGAGATCGATGCCGTCGGAAAGCGGCTGTTCCTCCTGTCCGCCCTTGCCGTCACTCCCGGGGTGCCCGAGATCCTCGCCGAGGACGGGGCCCACTGGAAGGCCAAGATGGCCGAAGACGGACTCTCGGTCGGAGCGCGCACCGTCATCCTCAACGCCATCGACGGCGCCGGCCTGATGACCGGGTGGGGGCTCAAACCCGACCATGCCGAGCTCGTAGCCCTGCGCACCGAACTCGAGGGCCTCGCCACCCCCGGCACTCACTGATCATCGCGAGACGAGGCGGCGGCATTCGGCTGGTGGGCTGCGGCCGCCCGAGACCGGGGCAGACCGTCAGGAGTATCCGGTCCGTGTACGCAACCTGCTCAAGTGGGCCCAGCTCCTGCCGCCGGACGGCCTCCATGGGGTGGGCGAGCGCCGGACTGTCCCCGTGCGACGGCGCATGGACGGCAGCCATGGTCACGCACCGGCGCCGCCGGTCTTCCCGACGTTGCCCCGGTCAGCCACCGGCCTGAGCCGGCCACCCTCCGCTGCCCGTCACCGTGTCCGGGCGGCTGCGCCGTCGATGACTCGAACGTCCGGGGGCGCACACGGCCTGCCCGGCCGGCCCCTCGCCCGCCCCTGCCCGAATCACGCACGTCTCACGTACCGGCATTGCCTGCGCGGCGCACCGGCCGGGACCGCAGGCCGCTCCGGGGCCGCGATCGAGCGCTCAGGAACACGAAGTGACGACGCTCGGTCGCGACAGGAAGGGAACCGGGTCGCCCGCTCCGTACTCGGACACCCTCGGACAGCTGGGCAGGACCGGCACAGCATCGGGCTCTCACCATCATCCGAGGAACATGAGCGTTCGGGGCGCCCGTGCGAAGGGCTCAGCAGGCGGGCCGGCGCCCGTCGCGCGCTCTCCGGATTCTCCTCACCCTGAAAGAACCCACCTTGAAACTACACTGACACGTCAGTACAGTTTTTTGGGCAGAGAGACCGCCAGGCCACGCACGGACGGGAGCACCACCATGAGCACTGCCGATAGCCGATCCACCGACGTAGTCGTCGTCGGTGCCGGGCTCGCAGGGCTAGCAGCTGCGGACCAGCTCGCGCGAGCGGGGCACGACGTCGTAGTCGTGGAGGGCCGCGATCGCGTCGGTGGACGGATTCACACGGTCGAGGTCGCGGGTGTAGCCGTCGATGCCGGAGCGACCTGGGTGGCACCCCACCACGAGGCGGTTCGCGATCTCGCCCGCCGGTTCGACTGCGAGTTCGTGCCACAGTTCCACCAGGGCAAGGGAGTCATGTCCTTCGGAGGGAAAAGGAAGATCGAGAGCGCCACCGCCATGGCGCCCTGGGCGATGCTCGACATCACACGAATCCTGAACAAGCTGCAGAGGATGGTCGACGACCTTCCCGTCTCGTCCCCCTGGGAGCATCCCCGAGCCGCACGGCTCGATTCCCTGTCGCTCGGTGAATGGCTGACCTCCGAGCACGCCCTGAAGGACACCCGTAAATTCCTGACCATGTTCAGCCTGGTCCAGTGGGGTGCACCCGTGAGCGACGTGTCACTCTTCAACGCGTTGCGGTACATCAAGAACCTCGGCGGGATCGAGTTCATGCTCACCGTCGAGGGCGGCGACCAGCAGGACCGGGTGCTGGGAACGACACACACGCTGGTCAGCCGGCTCGCCGACACACTGGAAGACCGCTTGCTCGTCGACTCTCCGGTGGAGCGCATCACCACGTTCGACGACTGCGTCTCGGTCGAGACCGGCACGCACACGATCGACGCCCGGTATGCCATCGTGACGGCGTCCCCGACGCACCGCTCGACCATCGAGTTCACCCCCCCGCTCCCGCAGCGCCACTACGGGCTCGCCCGCAGCTGGCGGCTCGGAGCCCTCAGCAAGGCCTTCGTCGCCTACGACCGCCCCTTCTGGCGAGACGAAGGCCTGTCAGGAGAGGGGATGTCCGACGACGAGACCGTCTTCCTCACCTTCGACGTCAGCCCAGAGGCAACCGGCCCCGGCATCCTCATGGTCTTCTGCGACGCCCGCGGGTTCGACGCATACGACAGCGACGAGCGCCGCCACCGCGTCATGAGGCACCTCATCCACCTGTACGGTGAGCCCGCCCGCCACGCCATCGACTACACCGACTTCTCCTGGGGCAACGACTCCTTCGCACCCGGCGGACCGAACCCGGCAGTCGGCCCCAAGGCGTGGACCACCTTCGGCCCGTTCCTGCGGGAGCCGGTCGGACGCGTGCACTGGGCCGGCACCGAGACAGCCGATGAGACGTCCGGCAGCATGAACGGCGCGATCCTCTCAGGCCGGCGCGCGGCGACCGAAGTGGCAGAACGCCTGGACTCCGGGCAGTGACGACACCCGCCGGCCCCGGGTCCCCCCGGCCTCAACCCCACCGCACGCCCCGGACCGCAGCAACTTCCCGCTGTGCGCGCAGTCACGAACCCCGCGCGAGCTGAAACGGCCCGCCTGGCGGTGGGAGCCTCCCGCTGGGTCCGCAGTGCGTCTCTCCCATTCCTGGGATGCACGTACCCCTTTGGGCCATGCGTCCATTCCGGCCATGCTCCCGGTTCCGATAGGTAGGGCTTGATGAACGCGAAGAACAACAACCAGAATGGGGCCGCCGTGACGGTTGCCACTGATTCCACTGCGGACGGCAAGTGGGCAGCGGAAGGAAAACTGGGCTCGCGGGCACCCGGGTTCATCCGGAAGTCAAGTCTGCTTCGGGCGGGCTGGCAGGTCGGGATCTTCCTCGCTGGTCTCGCTGTGGTTGGGGCCGGCGTCGCGATGCTGGTGCTACCCGGACCGGGCTGGCTCGTGATTTTCGCAGGTATGGCCATCTGGGCAACCGAGTTCGTCTGGGCACAGATTGCCCTGCGCTGGACCCGACACAAGGTCACCGCAGCCGCCCAGCGCGCGCTCGACCCCAAGGTGCGGCGGCGCAATATCATGTTCACCACAGTGGGACTTGTGATCATCACGGCGCTGATCGGGATCTACGTCTGGAAGTTCGGCATGATTATGCCGTGGACGATTAAAAAGTGAACCAGTACGGACGCCACGGGACTGTGGCCAGCCGACAAAATACGGGAGAGCATGACCCGCCGCTACATCATCCGGCGAAATCGCCATGCCGACGACCGGCGCCTACGCGCCGTCGTCGACAGGGCGAACGTCGCCTGATGCATTCGTCGTCGCGGCACAGGCAGAAGGGATGGCCCGCCGGGTCGAAGAGCACCCGGACGTTCTCCCTCGGCTGGAACTCCGCGATGACGGCGCCCAGGGCCACCGCCTCGGCGACCGCCGAGTCCAGGTCGCCGACCTGGAAATCGAAGCGGCATCATCGGGCGCTGGTCACCGTCGGCCGGTGGCCACACCGGAGACCGACAGCCCTCCGCCTGCTGGAACACGAAGAACGGTCCCCGCGGCGAGGCGGCCACGATGGCTGTTCCCGGCTCTTCGTGCCCGATGTGCCAATCGAGGAGCTCGGCATGGAACTTCGCCAAGCCGCTGGGATCCGGGGCATCGATCGTGGTGCCCCACCACATGCCGCCCGTTCGAGATCGCATGCCGGACCCTATCCGAGACCCCCACACCCGCCGCTACCCCCGTTGGAACCGGAGCGAGTCACCCGCGGAACACGACAGGGTGAACCCTGCCTCGTGCGGCCATGGATTCTTCGTCACGTCGCATCGTTTGCGCCCCCGACGCGATCGGGTTCGCGCCGCGAGGGTGCGACAGCGTGTCCCGGCCCACGAACCCCTACCGTCGGTCGACCGCGAGGACCTGCGGTGTGATCAGGTCATGGGGGTCCGGCGGGTAAGTGATCATTCCAGAATGACGTGCTTGCCCAGAGGTGCAGGCTCCTTCGGCTCGCATAGGCTGGCCAGTCACACTTGACACGCCGTCACGAGAGTCAGCCCATGCGCAGCACCAGGATCCGTCTGATAGAGCCCGCCGATGCCGGCCCGATCGCCGCGCACCGAGTGCGGGACTTCGAGGCCTTCCGAGCGTGGGAACCGGACCAGCCGGCAAGCTTCTTCACCCCGGAGGGCCAGGCGGAGCGGATCGACGGACTGTTGGCCGGATACCAGGCCGGTTCGGTCTGGCCGGGCGTGGTACTCGCCGACGGCCTGGTGATCGGGCAGGTAACCGTCGGAGGCATCCTGCCGCAGCCGCACCTTCGGCGCGGTTCCGTCGGATACTGGATCGCCGGCGTCGCCCAGAATCAAGGGCACGCCGGGCGGGCCGTCGCACTCGCACTCCGGGTCATGACGGACGAACTCGGACTGCACCGTGCTGAGGCGTCCACCAACCTGGAGAACCTTCCATCACAGCGGGTACTGCGCCGCAATGGGTTCACCCCGTACGGTGTCGCGCACTCCTCGATCTTCCTCGACGGGAGTTGGCGGGACTCGTTGCTGTGGGAACGGGTCCTGGGTGACTGACTGATCCCCTCACGGTGAGGTCCGCGAGCGGCGGAGGCAGATGAGGCTGCAGGCCAGTTCGAGGAGGCCGTGGTGGAGGTCCGCGCGTCGTCCGTAGCGGATGCGAAGGCGATCGAACTGGTGCAGCCAGGCGAACGCGCCCCGACCACCCACCTGACCTTTCAGTGGGCGACGCCGCGTCGGGCGATCATCGGCTCGATGCCGCGCTTCCACAGCATGTGACGGGACTTGTCGAAGTCGTGGCGGCGGTCGGCGTGCAGGCGGCGAGGCTTACGGCGGGGGCGCCCCGAATCTCTCGGATCGGTGGGACCGCGTCCAGAAGGGGCAGGGACCGCGTCCAGAAGGGGCAGGGACCGCGTGACGTCGTGCCGGTTTCCGCCGTGAGCGTGACGGCAAGCGGGGGGGGCCGTGGCGGTCGACCATCAGGTGATGCTCGGATCCAGGACGGGCACGGTCGAAGGTCGGCGTGACGCAACTCGGCCGGCAGCGCGGCATGGAGGCGGCGCCGGACGCGCCGGTCCTTCCAACGTACGACAGACCGCGTCGCACCTGCGCGGCGGGTGCTTCCTCCGCCATCCGCACTCCCCTCGCATCGTTCGGATTTCAGGAGCATCATGCAAGGGGCGGGGCCCGGAGGGGAAAAGGATTTCGGGGGGACAGTGGAATTTCCGTGGGGGCGAAAGCCGGATGCGAAGAGGTCTGGGCGGAGGTCGGAAACCGCTGTACGGGCGGCGGCACACGGTCCGTTGAAGTCCGCCGCCTGGAAGGCACCGATGGAATCGGACGAGGTAGTGCTGTCCCGAGCCGGGCAGACCATCGTGGCGCTGCTGACGACGGGCCGCCCCTGGCAGTCGTCCGACACAGCTCTGCTGCAGCGCCTGGTCCGAATGGCCGCCGCATCTCCCGCAGACGAGAACTTGGCCGTGCTCCTGGGCCTACTGCGCTGGTGCCGTTACACAGTGCACAGCGATCAGGCCGATCTCGACGCCGCGGTGACGGGATTGGCGCCATTCTTCCGGCCAGGCCGGATCGATGTGGTCCCGGTCGGTTTGAGAGGCGAACTGACCGACTCGTACGCCAGCCACTTCGGCAGCCAACTGGCGAGCGTGCACGACGATACTGAAGGACTGTCCCAGCTGGCCCGGTGGTGCCGGTGGGTTCTGTCCCACGCGGACCCGAGCACGGACCGTCACGGTCAGAGCCAGGCCGACTGCGCAGGGGTCCTGTTCCAGAAATACCTGGTGGTCGGCGAATTCCACGATCTCGTTGAAGCCATCAGCCGGACGGGCATCGCCGTACGCGTGACACCTGTCGATCATCCCACCGGACCGCTTGTCCGCCACAACCTCGCGGTGCTACTGACGCACCGTTTCAACGTGACGAAATCAGACGGCGATCTTCACGCAGCCTTGCAGGCGAGTGAGACAGCATTGCGGCTGGTGTCGTCGGACGAGGCACGCGAGGGTCTCGCGAGTGATTACCGCTCCCTTCTCTCCGAACGGACCGAGCGGGCGTTGCGGGAGCACCGGTGGGACGAGGTGCTGGCTTGCGCCCGCGCGGCCTCCGGCCACCCTGAGATGCGCGGATTCGGCCAGGACGCCAGGGCCAGGGCGCTATTCGGGCGTTTCAACCAGAACGAGGCCCCTGTCACAGACCTGGACGAGGCCATCGAGCTGTGGAAAGGACTCCTGCACAAACCGCCGGCGGACGCCGGAAGCCAACATCGCACCGTCACTCATAATTCCCTCTCGCGCGCTTACTGGCGGAGGTACCAGCACCAAGGCCACGCCCGCGACCTGGACGCCGCGATCACCCATGCGCAAGCCCACCTTGACGCCACGGAGACCGATGTGTCTGCGCAGCGCAACCTGGTCGTTCTGCTCCTGGAACGCCTACGGCCTGACACGGCGACCGGCGAGTCGTCCTATGGAGACCGGCAGAAGCAACACGACATCGAGTCGATCATCGCGACGAGCCGTCGGATTCTCACCACGCACGACGACCGCACCTTCTTCGCTGATGCGCTCGCCCTGGCGCTGAGGCAGCGCTTCATGTCCACCCGCCGGGCCGAAGACCTCGACGAGGCCGTCGGGGCACTGGAGGCGGCAGCCGCCCATAGCGTTGTCATCACATCCCAAACCTTCTGGCGCGACAGCGAGATCTCACACCTTCACGCGCTGCGGTACGAGGTCGGCCGGGGCGTCGGCGCGCTCAGGAAGTCGATCGCGTCGGCTGAGCGCGCCGTGGCATCGGCCTCACCGGGCGGTCCCCAGCGCTCCGAGGCACTCAGCACACTCAGTCAGCTTCTGATCTGGCTCTTCGCGCATTCAGGAGACCCGTCCGAGCTGGACCGAGCCGTGGACTGTGCCCGCGAAGCCGTCCGAGCCGAACCAACGGACCCGCGCAGCGCCTCCGGGCCACCGGCCCCGCTCATCGCTCTCGGCCGCGCCCTCACCGAACGAAGCCACCGCACCGGCAGCCTCGACGACGCGAACGAAGCCGTCGAGACACTGCGCCAAGTGCCCGCCCTCTCCGGGCAGGCCCTGCTGGCCCTGGGGATGGCGCTGTCGACCCGTGCCGAACGGACCGCGAGCGCCCCGGACCTGAACGAGGCCATCCAGGTTCTGAGGCGGTCAGCAGGACAGGACCATGCCGACAGGCCGTCCGCACTGACGGCGCTGGCCGAGGCACTGCTGCGCCGTTACCACGCGGACGGGGATCAGGCCGCCCTGGAAGAAGCCCTCGTCCTGGCGCGGCGCGCCGTGGCCGTGGTCCCACAGGGTGACCTTGAGCATCTTCACGGGCTCACGGTCCTGGCTGCCGTCCTGTCCGTGCAAAGGCAAGTCCACCCGCAGGACGTCGACCTACAGGAACTCGTCGGCCTCGCCACGCGGGTCGTCGACCTGAGCTCGCCCGACAGCGCCGATTTCGCGATCTTTCTCCGCAACATGGCCGTGGCTCTGATGCGGCGGGGCGAGGCGGACGACCCGGTCTCAGCAATGATCCAGGCGGCCTCCGAGACGGACCCGCCGGGCTTCGCGGGGGTGTTGGTCCTTCCGCCCCCCTTCCTGCACCCAGACATCAGACGTTCGGCGAACGCGCTGACCGCAGCGGCTCGCAGCACGGCCCTCGCCCCCAGGCACCGCATCAGCTCGGCCTTCATCGCGGCTTCTCTGGTGGCCGGTTCCGAACTGCCCTGGGCCCAGGCCCTGTTGAGGGACGCCATCGAGTTGATTCCGCTGGTGGCACCACGCCGGATCAGCCGCGCCGATCAACAGCACGCGCTCAAGGACCTCTCCGAACTCGTCACGTACGCCGCGGCCGTCACCCTCAACCCGCTGCAGGTGCTCGCCCCGGACCTCTGGGGCGACTCGCTCCCCCCGGAACCCGAGATGCGCAGTCTCCAGATCCTGGAGCAGGGGCGCGCGGTCCTCCTGAGCCAGATGCTGGACCTCCGGGGCGACGTCTCGGAGCTGCGCCGCCTGGACCCCGAACTCGCCGACCGCTTCCTGCGCCTGCGTGACGCGCTCGACAACGAGACACCCCCTGCCACCGACCGGCACCGGGCAGCCGCCGAACTCTCCGCCACGATCGAGGAAATCCGCGGACGCGAGGGGTTCGCTTCCTTCGCTCGCCCTCCCGACCCCGAGACGCTCGTGGCCGAGGCCGCGCAGGGCCCCATCGTCGTATTCAACTGCAACCCACTGGGCTGCGACGCCCTCCTCGTCACCTCCGACGGCGTCAGCCGCCTCACGCTGCCAGACCTGACGCACGATGACGCGGTCCGGCAGGTCGACTTGTTCCACAACGCGATCACGGCGGCGCACCAGGCCGACGACCGGCGCCTACGACAGGACGCGCAGCGCACACTCGAAGGGATCCTGGCCTGGCTGTGGGACGTGGCAGCCGGGCCCGTGCTGACGGAACTCGGCATCGGCCCCGGTGAGGGTCCCCTCCCCCGCGTGTGGTGGTCGCCGGGCGGCCTCCTGGGCTCGCTGCCGATCCACGCCGCCGGTCACCACTCCCCCTCCGCGTCCGAAGAACCGGGCCGCACCGTCATGGACCGTGTGGTCTCGTCGTACACTCCCACGATCCGCGCCCTGCGGCACGCCCGGCGGACGCGGGAGGCGCGCAGTGGGCCGCGGCGCTCGCTCGTTGTGGCCATGCCCTTCACACCCCAGGCCCCGCCGCTGCCCTGCGTCCTGGAGGAGGCGGAGGCCGTCGCCGCCCGGCTACCCGGTGCCACGATTCTCACCGGGTACGACGGCGAGGCCACGGCCACCACCGGCACCATTCCGACCCGGGAAACGGTTTTGGCCCACCTCAAGGGGGTGTCAGCCGTGCACCTGGCCTGTCACGCCGTCACCGACCATTCCGACCCCTCACGGGGCAGGCTGCTGCTCCGGGACCACGAGACGGCCCCGCTCACAGTCGCAGGCATCTCCGCGGCCGTGCTGGACAACGCAGAACTGGCCTACCTCTCGGCGTGCAGTACGCACCACACCTCGGCTACGGGCCTGCTGGACGAGGCCATCCACCTGACCAGCGCGTTTCAACTGGCAGGCTTTCGGCACGTGGTGGGCACCCTGTGGGAAGCCGACGACGAGATGTCCGCGCAGATCGCCGACTCCTTCTACACCTCCCTCACAGGGGCCGACGGCCCGGACTACACCCGCTCGGCCGCCGCACTGCACACAGCCGTCCGAGCCGCACGCGATGATTTCCCCAACACCCCCTCCCTCTGGGCCGGGTACGTACATGCGGGCGCCTGAGACATTCCCCCACGATGGCGAAGCGGGATGCGAACCGGACGCTCGCGCACCCGGCGCGCCCTGGCCTGGGCTCGGTCTGCGGGAGCCCACGGACGGGCGAATCGCCTGGCTTCGTCGTCCTCCGGATTCCGTCCGGAGCATTACTGCGGCCGCATACGGTGCGCGACCACGCTCACGCGTTCGGCGTGGCCGCGTTCGTGTCCCGGTGCTGCCGACACCACAGCTCCAACAGTCCCAGGAGCCGGTCGGCGACGCCTTTCCCTCTCAGGCAGTTGCGTGCTTGACGCCCAGGCCGCCGCGGAACCCCATGTCGTCAGGCCCCTCGGACACCGATGCGTCCGGGCGCCAGCGGTCGACGGTCACGACGCCCGGCTCCAACAGCTCCAGCCCCGTGAAGAATTCCTCGATCTGCTTCTGTGTGCGCAGTACCACGGGCTTGGAGACCTTGTTCTGCCGGTAGAAGGCCGATGCCTCCGCCGCCCTGACGGGATCTGCGTCACCGCAGGCATGGGACAACGCGACATACGAGCCGGCCGGAAGAGCATCCACAAGAACCCGCAGGACGCCCGCCGGGTCCTCGTCTTCGTCGAGGAAGTGCAGGATCGCGGCCAGGACCAGGCCCACCGGACGTGTCATGTCGAGTGTCTCGGTCACCTCAGGCGATTCCAGTACCGCGCGCGGGTCACGCAGGTCGGCCTGCAGGTAGGTCGACCGGCCCTCGGATGATATTGGGGTGAGCAGCGCCTCGGCGTGCCGCAGCACCACGGGGTCGTTGTCCACGTAGACGATCCGAGCCGAGGGCGCCATGCCTTGGGCGATCTCGTGCAGGTTGGGCCGGGTGGGGATGCCGGTGCCGATGTCCAGGAACTGTGTGACACCCCCCTCTTTCACCATATGCCGTACAGCGCGCGCCATCCACGCCCGGTTCTGCTGCGCACTGCGCTGGATTTCCGGCCAGCGCTGGGCAATGCCCTCCGCGACGGCTTGGTCCACCGGGTAGTTGTCCTTGCCACCGAGGAGGCTGTCATAGACCCGCGCCGGGTGCGGCTTTCCCTGTTCGAACGACCCGTTGGGGGACACACGTTCTCCTTCGCGCACGGCACACTCGGTTCACACAACAACGCTCTGACCAGAGCCATTTGAACATACTGTGCAGTGCGAACCCACCCCTTCGGGATGCTGGGCCGGCGAAGCACGTGAGCGCGGGCGGGGTGGTACTGAATCCACCCTCTCCGTAGCGCATGGGCCTCGTTGCCCTCCTCCGCGCCGGGGCCCGCTCTGAACGCGGCCGGCTCCTTGATCGGTCACAGACGACCACGGCGTGAATAGGGTGGCGGACCTGCCTCGAAGTCCGAGAACATCCGGTCATGTTGGATAGCACGGCAGGACAGGGTCTTCCGGTCGGCCTCGGGTTCCGGCCGTACCGCGGCGACGAGGACCACGGCGCCATGGCCGCGGTGCGGCTGGGGTGTGTTGAACGGGACCGGGTCGATGTCCATTCGGTAGTGGAAGGGCTCCCGACAGCGGCCGGGATCGCCGAAGCCTCTGCCGAGTTGGAGGAGCCGTCCAAGAACCAGATCCTGGCGGTGCTCGACGAGAGCGTCGTCGGCTACGCGACGATCCGGTGGTGGCAAGAGCGGGACGATACGTGGCTGTACCTGCACCGCGGCTATCTCTTGCCCGAGCATCGAGGCCGGGGCATCGGCTCAGCCATGCTGAGCTGGGCCGAAGAACGGATCCGCCAGCTCGTCGAACAGCACGGAACTGCCCGGACGGCAGTGATCGGCGCGAACGCCATGGCCTCCGAGCAGGACGCCACGGCACTTCTGCGCGGAGCCGGCTACCGACATGTCTTCAGCCTGGTCGAGCTGGAGTTGGGCGATCTGCGGCAGGTGCCCGAGCCGGGCAGCGAGCTGCCGGCCGGGATCCGGACAGGGCCGATCGGGACAAGCGACTACCGTGCAGCCTGGAGGACGGTCGTCGATTCGTACGCGGACCGCGGTTTCACTCAGAGATGGCCTTTCCAGGACTTCGTCGACACCGCCGACCCGGCATGCTGGAGGGCTGCCTGGAACGGGCAGGACATGGTCGGCGTCGCCCTGTGCTCCATCCGCCGTCACGACCACACCGTGGGCGAGGTGGAAGAGCTGAGTGTCCGGACGGACCAGCGACGCCTCGGAATCGGCCGGGTCCTGCTGCTGGACGGTTTGTGGAGCCTTCGCGAGCAGGGTGCGACGACCGCTCGGCTGTTCACCGGCACGGCAAATCCACACCGGTCCTACGACCTCTACGAAAGTGTGGGGTTCCGGCGGCGGAACGAGTACGTCCGTTACCGCAAGCCGCTTGCTTGATCGACCACCCGTTGGGCTGTCGGTCAGTCCACAGGATCTGCCGATACCTCGACGACACCGTTCGAATGCCTGGTTTCGCCTCGGCCGCCCCGGCGCCCGGACGCCCCGTGCCAGCCCCTCACACTCAACGGCAGCGAGGCCGTCATCGCCCACGGCGACCACCAGCCTGTCTCGACGATGGCCTTCGTGAACGCACACGGCCGCATCACCCAGATCTACTCGCTGCTCGACCGACCACGCATCGAACAACTGATCCGCAGCGTTGGGTGGGCCCACCAGCCCAGCGACAACGGAACACCCACAAGCGCTTCTCGCTGCCCGCTCAACCAATGGCCCGGCCCGCTCCGGTGAACGCGGCCTCGGGGCTATGCCCGGCATCGGGGCACGTTCTGACCCCATCTTTGCCGGATGCCCGAATTGATCGCGCCCACTTGGCCATCTTCGGTACCTCCTCTCACAGTCGGTTGTCCCCTGGCGCCGAGGCCGGCCACCACCGTACGGGCGGATCAGAGGTCGACGAGGGTGGGACGTCACACCGTGTAGACGCGTTCGACTTCGTCGCGCTGCGTGTGCAGGTCCCAGTAGAGGGGGGCGACGTCCTCCGCCGAGGCCGCCGGTACTCCGGGCGGGCCGTCCGTACCGATCCACACACCGATGGCGACGTGCCCGGCCTGGACGCCCGTGCCGGCCAGTTCCTTGTGCATGCTGAGTACCCAGTTGCGCAGCGCGGCTTGGGCGGCGTTGAGGTTGCCGAGCATCGGAGTGGGGTCGACCGAGCCGGCTCCGTTGGTGTAGAGCAGGGTGCCGCCACCGGCCTCGCGCATTGCGGGCAGCACGACCCGTGTGGCGGCGATGGCCCCGTAGAGCAGGATGTCCATCGCCCACTGCACATCGGACGGGTTGGTCGCGGACGGAGCGGTGAGCGGCGTGGATGCGAGGCTCCCGGCTGGGGAGTACTCCAGGACGTCGATGCCGCCGAAGCGGGTGGCTGCGTCCTTGAGCGCCCGGGTGAGCGCGTCATGGTCGAGTATGTCCGCGGGGAACGCGGCGGCGGTGATGCCTTCGGCGTCGAGCCGGCCGGCCAGGTCGTTGAGCCTGTCGCGGTTGCGGGCGATGAGAGCGACGTCGAAGCCGTGGGAGCCGAAGGTACGGGCGATGGCCAGGCCCATACCGGGGCCGGCTCCGACGATGGCGATGCTGGGCACAGTGAATCCTTTACTGGGAAACCGTTGGGACAGGGGTGGATCAGGCTGCAGTGAGCGCGATATTGCGGGTGGTGCCGGCGCCGGAACTCGGTGAGCCCCTGGCCGGCCTCCACCAGGTCGTAGGCAGAGATCACCGACACCTTGAGGACCGATGCGGACGAGGTCCGCCTCGGACCCGGCTCTGCGGTGGCGCTCACGCGGGAGCAGTTCTACGACCGCATTACAGGGAGCGGGGTGGGCCCGGGGCGGCACACGCGGTTGCCCGCGCCCTCACTGTCCGTAGTCGTCGAGGAAATGGTTGTCGTGGGCTTCGTGCAGCCGGCTCAGGTCACGCTCGTTCACAGTGGCGAGCTGCGCGAAGTACTCCTCGCGCGGTACACCTGGCGACAGTGCCATCAGAAGGGTGGCACTGTCGGCGCGCTCCTTCCGGAGAGCGTGGACGGCACCCACCGATGCGTGCGCGGTGTCGCCGGGCAGCAGTGTCTGCCAGGCATGCCCATCGAAGTAGTCGACCTCGCCTTCTTCAACGATGAAGGTCTCGCTGAAGGTCGTGTGGAAGTGCGGGGCAGGTCCCCGGCTGGAGGGCGACATGCGCCACCGGTAGATGCTCACGATCCCGCCGGTCTCCGCCGGACCCGCGAGGACCTCGATGGTCGATCCGCCGGCGCCGAGCCGGATCGTTCGTGACTGTCGGGCTCGCTCGGGCTCCTTGGAACACCGGGCAATCGATTCCGTGTCGGTCATGACCCGAGTCTCGGTGCTCCGCCGTTCTGCTCGCGCTCACTTCGGCGGTGGCCTAACAATGGTGGAGTGATCCGCTACCGATTGGGCGTTGGAGCCGCGAGCGTGCGGTGGGCGATGTCGCCTATGCACGAAGTGGTCAGTCTCGCCCAGCTCTTGACCGAACCGCAGCGTCACCCGATGTTCCACCCGTGGCTTCGCCGTCGCCACCACCGTCTCTCGCTCCCGGACCTGCGGGCGCTCACGGTCTTCATGGCCGATGGTGCGTATCGACCCGACTTCCTCGACCCATCGCCGATGTCCAGTGAGCCGACGTTCGAGGAAGGAATGGATGCCCTCCTCGCCGCGCCGGCGGACCAGACGTACGCCGAGCTGGTCGACGCTACGAGGGGGCGCGGGCAAGAACTTGGCCGCCGATTGCTCGGTGACCCCGACCGAGCCAGGTCCGAGGCCGCAGACGCGCTGAGCCGCCTCTGGAAGGCAGTTGTCGAACCGGAATGGCCGTCCATGCGGGAGGCACTGCGTGCCGAGATGCTGGACCGGGCCATCCAGGTCAACCGCGAGGGATTGCGCGCAGTCCTTCCGCGCCTGCACCCGTCCGCTGCCTGCGAGGGCGACACCATCACCGTCGAGAAGACCGTCGATGTCGACGTCGACTGCCCTGAGGGGCTCATTCTCGTTCCGTCGCTGTTCATCACCGACCGGGTGCAATGCACCACCTCGGACCACTGGACTCCGGCGATCTACTACCCGGCATCCGGGCGCTACCTCTGGGCCGCACCCCCCACCCCGAGGTCGCTTGACCGTCTTCTGGGGAAGACTCGATCGAAGATCCTGGCCGCGCTCACCACTCCGCTGCAGACGAGCGTTGTGGCCAGGCTGGTGAGTGTCACTCCCCCGACAGCCAGCGAACACCTGGCAATCCTGCGAGACGCCGGGTTGATCGACAGCAGCCGGGCCGGTCGCACGGCCACGCACGAGCTCACCAAGGCCGGACGTGCCCTCCTTGACGCGGCCTCACCGCGGCCATGACAGGTCGGGCCCTGCTGATGGGCCGTCAAGCACCGGGCCTGCCACGACCAACCCCTCGGCGTCGCGACAGGCCACGGCGTCGTCCGGGGCGTCGATGTGGCGGACGGGGCGTGCGGGGAGGAGACGCCGATGCCGGAGTGCGCGGCCCTGCGGCAGTCGGTGCCTGTGTGAACGAAAGGTTCTGTGATGTGATGGCCCACCCCGCTGTGCCACGGGTTCCGACGGGAATCACAAGGCCCTCGCAGCCGTGGGCGCTGCCCAAGCGGACAGCGCGCAGGTACGCCAACGCATGGACGACATCGCCTACACGCTGTGCGCGTGCACCGGAACCCGCGACAACGGCTCGGCTCTGATCGCCGCCGGGCACCGGCTGCCCGGTGCCCGGCGGCTGGACGTTGCGGTCCTGGCCGGCGGCTGACCGGCCGGCCAGGACCCGAGTCTCCTGCCGTGGCAGCGTCGTCGAGTGCGTTGTCAGGAGGTGGGCCGGTCCGGCTGCCGGTTCAGCCGGACCTCGGTCACGCTCACGCCCTGCGGGGCGCCGAACGCCCGGATCATGACGCCGTTGCCGATGCCGGTGACCTCCAGGGCCAGGTGGTCGGCTCCCACGCGCAGGTCGAACCTCGACACGGGCCGGCCGGAGAAGTCGGGCATGCGGTGGATCCGCGCTCCGGGGTACCTCAGGACCGTCAGCCTGTCCCGCATCTGCTTGTACGTGGCCGTCTCCGTCCCGGAGAACGCCTTGCTGATCCGAAGCCGGTGCCTCTGGGCGGCGCACTCCTCCGCCGGGGTCAGCGCTATCGGGTCGGCCAGAGCTGGAAGCGCGCGGTCGGGGGCAGGTGCCGGTCCGGCGGCGCTCAGGACATTCGGTTCGCACGCCTGCGCGATGAGGTCGGCCAGCTCCAGGAACCGCGTCTCGGCCTCGCGGACGGCCGTCACGGCGGTGGCCTTCCGGGCGGTCCGCGTGATGGAGGCATGGGCGGGGGCGTGGATGACGAAGGTACGCGCCGAGGGGGCAGGGGTGGTGGCGTGGGCGCTCGGGGTGCCGGCGGCGGCGAGGACGACGACGCTGCCGAGTGCGGGGACGAGCAGGGACTTCGGAAAGAGAATCGATCGCATGTCCGTAGCCTGCAGGCCAGGAGCCATCGGCCGCCTGAGTAGTCGTACTCACGCCGTCGGCGCGGCAGTTGGGCCGCCGCCTGCCGCAGTCGTGGGCATGGGTTCTGCCGGGGCCGGAGTGGCCCGGCAGGACTCGGTCGTATCCCCGCAGTGCCTCGTAGGGGCCGCCCCGCATCACTGACTTACGGGGCCTCGTCCTTCACGAAGTGGGCTGCGGAATCGGTCAGATCCGACGGGGCGGCCATTGCCGTACCCAGAACGAATGCCGTGGTGAACAGAACGGTTGCAATGAGTTTCGTCAAAGTCTCTGTATTCCTCATAACGGACGGGAAAGGTGACCGCTGGCCTAAGGGCTGTCCCGCAATTCCCGGCGGGCACACGACGGCAGCTACGGCACCTCGCCGCGTTGTCGAAACGCCCGAATACATCCAGTATGCGGGCGCCTCTCCGCCTTGCGATGCACCGCATCCGACGCCGCGCGCTGACACACCAGGAATTGCGGGACAGCCCTTAGGCGCGGCGAATCGTTCCTGCCTGTCTCTTCATGACGCGGACGATCGTTTCTGCGGGTGGCGGATCATCGAAGACAGGAGTGACCGGGCCGGAGAGCCCCTTCTCCTCAGTGATCCTCACGGGCTCGGCCGACGGGTGCTCGTCGGTCCAGAGCGGTCGCAGCCCGAGCGGGTACCGAATCTCCTCGAACCTGTCCGATTGCGAGGTGCGCCCGTGTTCGGCGCCGGCGTTCGAAACCGGGGCGGGCCATGCCTCCCGTTCGATGTTTTCCAGGCGTCGGCGGAAGTCGACGTGCAGCTCGTCCATCGTGTCGAGGAAGCTCTCCAGCAGAGAGCGCATTCCATACCTCCTGTGGCCACGCCGGCCGTCGGCTCCCGGTGTGCCGACAGGGCAGATGGGGCCTGGGCTGTACAGGGACGGCGGTGCGTTGTTCGCTCGTGATCGTTTACGGGATTCCAGACTCCCCAACGACTCCCACCGCCGAAAGGAACGTTCCAATCGGGTGATGTCGCCCGGAGTTGACACCGCGCGACCCCTCTGTTCCGACCACGAGCCTTCCAAGTTTCGTGACGGTCCCTCACGGGATCGGAAGGAGGTCGCCCCCCCCCCTGCGGGGCGCCCAGCCGCTGCCCATGCCCGCCACATGCCGGGCCGGAGCCGTGAGCCCCAGCAGCATCACATTCGTCGAGGCAAACACATCATTGGTACTGAGATCCGCCACGTTGATCAGGAACGGAACGAAGAACAGCACTGCCGCGACCATGCCGAGCAGGAAAAGCGCCTCTCATCGAAAGTGCACCCCCTGTACCCCCTGTACCCCCTGTACCCCCTCACCGGATACACAGGCCGCCTCCTGACGCCGGCTGGCGGTATGCCATGGGCTGCAGGACTGGGCCTTCGCCCATCCTCACCAGTACGCACTGCTGTACGGCACGACCGTGCCCGGTTACCAAGCGCCCCAGGACACCATCACCCCGGCCGCCAGGATTCCGTTGCTGCTGCTGGGCATCGCTTGCGATGCCTGGCGCACCGGAGAGCTCACGCAACCCGTCGACGAACCGTGGTCGAACGAGGTGGCCGCGAACGCCGCCACCCCTGCTGAGGCAACAGGCTTCCTCGACGTCCCGCCCTCACTGCTCATGCGCGCCGTCAGCGCCTACACCCAACTGTTCGGCGCCATCAGCATGGAACTCTTCGGCCACCTCCGCGGCGCCTTCGGCGACGACACCGTCTTCTTCGACCACAGCACCACCCTGCTCGCCGGCCTCGTGGGCTGCCACACCGACTGAGCAGTTCGCAAGCGGCCGCGTGGTGCCTGGCCGAGGAGGACCGAGCCGACCTGATCGGCATCCTGGCCGCTTCCCGAACTGGACACTGCAGCCGGACGCCTCCGGGGCCCTCGAAGCGCGCCTCGACGAGCAGGCGCGAGGCTAAGGGCTGTCCCGCAATTCCTGGTGGATCAGCGCGCGGCGTCGGATGCGGTGCATCGCAAGGCGGAGAGGCGCCCGCATACTGGATGTATTCGGGCGTTTCGACAACGCGGCGAGGTGCC
>NZ_JBMNDO010000079.1:0-38011 GCF_052542855.1 Streptomyces sp. SAS_281 | reverse complement strand
CCCCCCCCCCCCCCCCCCCCCCCGCTTCCGTTCAGGGGTCAGCCGATGGAGCTCAGCCGCATCGCGGCGGGGCCCTGGCCGGCGGTGTTGGTGCAGCGGCGGTCGCCCGAGGGCTGCTCCAGCTGAAGGGTCAGGCAGGTGCCGAGGGCCTGCTGGCCGTAGCGGTTGGGGTGCAGGGACTCCTGCTTCTGGCCCTGCCCGAGGCCGGAGGTCACGAAGCGGACCCACTCGCTGGTGTCACCGGCGGGGGAGTGGGTGGCGTCGGCCTGCCGGGTGCTGGTCGAGCACACCTCGCGGCCCTCGAACGACCGTGACAGGTCCAGGAACTCCGCGCCGCCCTCGTCGGCCGCGTCCGCCAGGGTCGAGCTGATCTCCGGGACCAGCACGTCGTGCGCCCAGGTGAGGTCCTTGTCGAAGAAGGGGCAGCCGCCGGCGTTGAGCCGGTCGTACTTCTCGCCGGGGTAGCGGATGCGGCCGGCGTCCGGGAGCGGGGACGGGTAGGACTGGAGGATCAGCCGGTACGAGCCGGCCGGGTGGCCCGCCCGGTCGAGCGCGGTCCGCACGTCGGCGAGGGCGTTCGCGGCTGCCTGCTGCACGCCGGGCAGGCGCTCGGCCACCTGCGCGGCCGCGTCGGGAGCGCACGGGGAGCCGCCGAAGGGCTTGACGAACTCGGTCGCGCAGCCGGTGATGATGTCGGAGAAGCCGAGGTCGTTGCCGCCGATCGACACGACGACCGCGCGCACGGTCCGGCCGGCCGCCACGTCCTCCAGCTCCCTGGCCTGCGAGCGCTCGCCCTTGAACGGCACGCCGCCGTTCTCCGGGAGGAGCACCGCCTTCGAGGTCGCCCCCGAGCAGGCGAGGTTGAGGCGGCTGACGTCGAGCGTGACGGACTGGACCTCGGCCACGTCGGAGCGGTTGCAGCCGTTGTCGTACGACGACCCGTACACCCGGTACGGATCGCTTTTGCCGGTCTCCGGGTCCCAGGCCCGGTCGGTGCCGGAGTGGCCGTTCGCGCTCACGTTGCTGTTGCCGGACCAGCGTCCGGCCTCGCCGGAGATGAAGCTGTCGCCCACGGACACCAGCAACGGCGCCTCGGCGGGGGCGGCCGGCGCGGTCCGGGAGGCGGAGGCGGAGGCGGGAAGTGCGCCCGAGACCGTGAGCGCACACACCGTGGCGGCTGCGGCGGCGAGGGCCTTGGAGCGTCGGGAGGGAGAAGTGATCATGCCGTGGTTGTCGGCAGGCGGGCGGTGGGGAGTGAAGCCGGGGGCGGCCTTTGCAGTCGAATGGATGAGTGGGGCAAGGGAGTTGTGAGCCGAAAACGACAGAAGAAGTCAGGTTCGGCTGCGCCTCCCGCAAAACGTGAGAGTTGACTCTCATAAAATATGAGAGCACTCTCTCACGTCATGGACTCCGTCAATCGCATGGGCGACCTCGAAATCACCGACCCGCAGACGATGCGCGCCCTGGCGCACCCCGTGCGCCTCGCGATCCTCGAACGGCTGGGCCGGGACGGCCCGGCGACCGCGACCGAGCTGGCGCCGGACGTGGGGGCGACCCCCTCGGTGACCAGCTGGCACCTGCGCCACCTCGCGACGTTCGGCCTGGTACGGGACAGCGCGCCCGGCCCCGACCGCCGCAGCCGCCGCTGGGAGGCGGTGGCGCGCGGCTTCCGCTTCGACTCGCCGCAGGACCCGGCGGACGGCGAAGGCCAGTCGGCCGCGCGGGAACTCTCGCGCCAGATGTTCCTGCGCACCGCGGGCCTCCCCGCCCGCTGGGCCGCCGAGGTCGAGCCCGGCCTCGACGCGAAGTGGCGGGCCGCCGCCGGTCTGGCCCACACCCGGGTCACGGTGACCGACGAGGAACTCGCCGCGATCGAGGACGCCATCGAGCAGGTGCTCGCCCCCTACGTCACCCGCGACCCGGCGGACCGCCCCGAGGGAAGCCGCGGCGTGGCGTTGCTGCGGTACGCGCTGCCGGAGGACGAGGACGCGAAGGGGGCGGCGTCGTGACCACGGAATCCGGCGCGCCCTCCGGCGTGTCCCGCCGGGCGAAGCCGGCGTCGTTATGGCGGGACCGGCGTTTCACCCGCTTCTGGGCGGGGAACACCGTCTCCCAGTTCGGCGACCGGATCACCGAACTGGCCCTGCCGCTGATCGCCGTCAGCACCCTGGACGCCTCCGCCAACCAGGTCGCCTGGCTGACCGCCCTCGTCTGGGCGCCCCATCTGCTCGGGATATTCGTGGGGGCATGGGTGGACCGGCGCGCCCGCAAGCGCCGCCTGATGGTCCTGGCCGACATCCTGCGCGCGGCAGTCCTGCTGAGCCTTCCGGTCGCCTACGTCCTGGGGCCGGTGACGCTCACTCACCTGTACGTGGTGGCGATCCTGGCGGGCGCGGGCGAGCTGCTGTTCAACACCGCGTACCCGCCGTTCTTCGTACAGCTCGTGCCGAGGACGTCGTACGTGGACGCCAACGGCAGGATCAGCACCAGCCGTTCCGCCTCCTACGTGGCCGGCCCCGCGATCGGTGGCGCGCTGGTCCAGGTGCTGACCGCGCCCGTCGCGATCGTGGTGGACGCACTGTCGTTCCTGGCATCGGCGGTGCTGATCGGCCGCATCCCGGCCGACGAGCCGCCCGCCACCGGTCCGACGGCGCCCCCGCTGCTGCGCAGCGCCCGCGAGGGGCTGACGTTCGTGGCGCGCCACCCGGTGCTGCGGGCGTCCCTGGGCTGTGCGACGACGGTCAACTTCTTCACCTTCGTCGGCGGCAGCGGCCTGCTCGTCCTGTTCGCGACGCGTGACCTCGGCCTGTCCGCCGGTGCGATCGGTCTCGCCCTGGGCATCGGCGCGACCGGGGCCCTGCTCGGCGCGTTGTGCGCCCCGGCGATCTCCCGTCGCCTGGGCGTGGGCCGGGGCATCCTCCTGGGCGCGGTCCTCTTCCCCGCCCCGATCGCACTCGCCGCCGCCGCGAACGGCCCGCTCTGGGTCCGGGCCGCCGCGCTGGCCGGGGCGGAGTTCCTCTCGGGCTTCGGCGTCATGCTGTTCGACGTCAACCTCAACTCCCTGCAGGCGGCGGTGATCCCGGACGGCATGCGGAGCCGCGTGGCGGGCGCGTTCGGCACGGTCAACTACGGCGTACGCCCGGTCGGCGCGGTTGCCGGAGGCGCCCTGGCCACCCTCCTCGGCCTGCGCCCCACCCTCCTGACGGCGGCGGTGGGCGGCTGCCTCTCCCTGCTGTGGCTCCTGCCGTCGCCCATCCCGCGCATCCGGGATCTGGAAGGGGATGCGGAGGTGTACCGGGGGGAGGAGGTCAGTCCCGGTCCGGCGTGAACAGCAGCCGGCCCGCCTCGCGGAACACCTCCTCCGGGTCGCGGCCGCCCACCGCGTCGTCCAGGTTGCCGCTGAGGAGCAGCGTGGCGAAGCCGTGGGCGAGGGACCAGGCGGCGATACCGGCGAGGCGGGGGTCGCCGGTGGGGGGCACGGTGGCGACGCCGGCGCGCAGCTCCGCCGTGGCGCGGTCCTTCGCGGCGAGCAGGTCCGGATCGTCCGCGCGGTGGAGGTCCGGCTGGAACATCACCTGGAAGTGGGCCGGGTGCGTCGCCGCGAACCGCACGTACGCCACGCCCCGCTCGCGCAGGTCCGGGGCGGCCGCCAGGGCGTCCGCGAACAGGGCGTAGCCCTCGGCGGCGATCGCGGTGAGCAGGCCCGTGCGGTCCTTGAAGTGGTGGGCGGGTGCGGCGTGGGAGACGCCGGCCCGGCGGGCCAGGTCGCGCAGGCTGAGCGCGGCGGGGCCCTCGGTGCGGATGACGTCGAGGGCGGCGGTGAGGACGGCCCGCCGCAGGTCGCCGTGGTGGTAGGCGCGGTCGCTGGTCATGGACAGCAGGTTACGCGGGATCTAGTCGTTGACAAGTTCGCGGATGTCGCGCACTCTTGGGATCTAGGCAGTGGCTAGATGGTGGCCGGTGCGGGGCGGAAGGTGTGGACATGTCCGATGAGCTGGGGCGCGTACGGCAGTTGTGGCACCTGCTGGAGCCCGTGCACGCCGTCCTGTACTACGCGCCGGAGGCGTTCGAGGAGGCCGCCGCGCTCGGGTACGCGGTCGACGAGCGGTGGCCGAGCTACTTCGCCTGGCGGGCGGCGCCGCTGGGCGAGGCGGGGGCGGACCGGGTCGCGGAGGCGTTCCACAGCTTCAGCCCGCGCATGGTCGGCGCGTACGTCCCCGCCGTCTGGACGGTCGCCGCGCCGGACGCGGTGCTCGCCGCGCGCGGGCGGGCCGTGGACCGCGCGTACCGGAAGCTGCTGGGGGAGGCGGTCGCCGCGCCGGACACGGCCGAGGCCGCCGCGCTGCTGCGGCGCGTCGCGGAGGCGGCCGACACGGCGGACCGGCCGATGGCCGCCGCGAACGCCGCGCTGCCCTGGCCGGACGAACCGCACCTCGCGGTCTGGCACGCGGCGACCGTGCTGCGCGAACACCGGGGCGACGGCCACCTCGCGGCGCTGGCGCGCGCGGAGCTGGACCCGGTCGAGGCGCTGGTCTCCTTCGCGGCGGTCGGGGCGGCCCGGCCGGAGGTCTTCGGCAGCCGGGGGTGGAGCGACGAGGAGTGGCGGGCGGCGCGCGAACGGCTGGAGAAGCGGGGGCTGGTGGCCGGCGACGGCACGGCGACCGAGGCGGGCCGGGCGCTGCGGGCGGAGGCCGAGCGGCGTACGGACGAGGCGGCGGCGGGACCGTGGCGGGCGCTCGCGGCGGAGGAGCGGGAACGGCTCGCGGAACTGCTGGGCCCGCTGTGGGTGGCGGCGATCGGCTCGGGGCTGCTGCCGTCGGAGAACACGTTGGGCATCGGGAAGGTGTGAGGGGGCGTGATGCGGCCCGCGCGCGGGAACAGGTCGCAGCCATGAAATCCTTCTCACGGGGAAGACATTCATAGAATTCCCTGGTTGGTTCGGCTTTCTCACCGTCAGGACGGCTACGAGTGATATCTCCCCGCGTGTGTCGAGTGATGGTGCCCGCCCTGGCCGCCACGGCCGTGCTGGCGCTGAGCGGCTGCGACCCCGACCAACTGCCCAAGGACATCGACACCACCACCGGCGGCGGCGCGGACGGCGGCGGCCAGTCCGCCACCGGCTTCGGCGCCAGCCCGCTGACGAACGACGACGGTACGAAGCCCGGCCTCGCCCCCCTCACCTCGGAGAAGGACCGGGCGGCGGCGCGGAAGGTCATCGAGAAGGTCGCCACCAAGGGGCGCGGCCCCAAGACCGGCTACGAACGGGACAAGTTCGGGTACGCGTGGAAGGACTCGGTGGACGACGTCCCCCTGTCCCACAACGGCTGCGACACCCGGAACGACCTGCTCGCCCGGGACGGCAAGGACGTCGAACTGCGCTCCGGTTCGAAGTGCGTGGTCGTCTCCATGACGCTCAAGGACCCGTACACCGGCAAGACCATCGAGTGGCGCAAGCAGCAGGCGACCAAGGTCCAAATCGACCACGTCATGCCGCTGTCGTACGACTGGCAGATGGGTGCCGCCCGCTGGAACGAGTCCAAGCGGCAGCAGATCGCCAACGACCCGCTCAACCTCATCCCCGTGGACGGCCCGGCCAACAACGCCAAGCGCGACGCGGGTCCCGCGACCTGGCTCCCCCCGTACAAGCCGATCCGCTGCGCGTACGTGCTGCGCTTCGCTCAGGTCTCCCTGAAGTACGACCTGCCGGTGACGGGCGCGGACAAGGACATGATGCTGAAGCAGTGCGGCGGCTGACGCGGCGGTGTCCCCGAGGGGCGGCGGGCCCGGTCCGCCGCCCCTCCGCGTGCCCCGGAAGTCCCCTCAGAGCCCCGAGCCCCCCGTCGCGTCGATGACCGTGCCCGTCACCCAGCGGGAGTCGTCCGAGGCGAGGAACGCCACGATGTCCGCGACGTCGCGCGGCTGTCCGACCCGGCCCAGCGCGGCCAGTGAGGCGGCGCCCCTCTCCGCCTCGGCGTCGCCGCGCAGCCAGCCCGCGTTGATGTCGGTGTCGATGATGCCGGGGGCCACCGAGTTGACCGTGATCCCGCGGGGGCCCAGCTCCTTGGCGAGGGTCAGGGTGAAGTTGTCCAGGGCGCCCTTCGTCGCGCTGTAGGCGATGATGTCCGGCATCGCGATCCGGGCCGCGCCGCTGGATATGTTGATGATCCGGCCGCCGTCGCGCAGCCGGCCGAGCCCGTGGCGGACGATGAAGAACGGTGCCCGTACGTTGACGGCGAAGACCGCGTCGAACGCCTCCTCGGTGAGCGAGGACAGCTCGGAGTGGAGCCCGGCGCCCGCGTTGTTCACGATGATGTCCACCCCGCCGCCGGGCGCGTGCGCGGTGATCTCCGCGTCGAACGCCTCCCACAGCGCGGCCGCGTCCCCGTGGGCGCCCAGCTCGGCGCGGAGGGCGAACGCCGTGCCGCCGTTCTTCCGGATGACCGCCACGACCTCGTCGGCCGCCGCCGCGTCCCTGGCGTAGGCGACGGCGACGACGGCGCCCTCGCGCCCCAGCCGTTCCGCGATGCCCCGGCCGATACCCCGGCTGCCGCCGGTGACCAGCGCGACCTTGCCCTCAAGTGCGTGTGCGGACATGGCTGTTACCCCTCAGCTATTTGTTGAGTGATCGTTCCAGAAAGAACGTAGCACGACTTCTTGAGCGGGCGCTCTAGAATGTGGGGCATGGGTGAGACAGGTGTGGCGCGCGGACGGCCGCGCTCCTTCGACCGGGACGCCGCGCTCGCGGCGGCCGTCCGGCTGTTCTGGGAGCGGGGCTACGGGGCGACCTCGATCGGTGAGCTGACGGAGGCGATGGGCATCCGGCCCGCGAGCCTCTACGCCGCGTTCGGCGACAAGCGGTCGCTCTTCGAGGAGGCGGTCGCCGCGTACGGGAGGACGCCCGTGGGGACCTTCATGCGCGACGCCCTGGAGCAGGAGCCCACGGCCTACCGCGCGTTCGCGCGCCTCCTGCGGGAGGCCGCCCGGATCTACGCGGACCCCACGCATCCGGCGGGCTGCATGGTGATCACGGGGGCCGTGAACGTCACCCCGCAGGACGCCGGGGTGGCCGACCGCCTGAGGGGCGTGCGCAACTCCAACATCACGGCCTGGGAGGCGCGGCTGCGGGACGCGCAGCGTGCGGGTGAACTGCCGGAGCGGGTGGACCCCCGCACCCTCGCCGGGTACTTCGCCGCGATCGTCCAGGGCATGTCGCAGCGCTCCTGTGACGGGGCGGGCCCGGAGGAGCTGGCCGAGATCGCCGAACTGGCGATGGCCGCGTGGCCGGGGGAGCGCGAGGACTGAGCCGACGCGGAAAACCCGCCACGGGGGGCGGGTTCCACGGGGGCCGAAGGCGCTGCGCGGGTCAGAGCTTCAGGTCCCACAGCGTCGAGTCGTACGTGAAGCTGGGGCCGACCTCGACGGTGAGGTTCTTCGCGTCGGACGGTGCGTCGAACGCGTAGAGCACCGTGACCTTCTTGCCGGGCAGGATCGTGCCGGTGAAGCCCGAGCCGACCTTGTCGTCGAAGATCTGCTCCGCGTCGACCCCGTCCTTACCGGCCCGTCCCTCGACGGTGACCAGTGCGGAGTCGAACTTCTCCTTGCCGGCGTTCTCGATCACGACGGCCACCTGGTACGCCTTGTTGCCCTTGGTGTGACCGGCCGCGAACTCGCCGGGGGAGTACACCGTCGCGTCGCCGACCGTGACCGTCAGGTCGTCGTCGTACACGATCGCGTCACCGGCCTCCAGCGCCTCGCCGGTGGGCTTCTCCTCCTTGCCGGCCTTGTCGTCGCCCTTGGCCTTGTCGCCCTTGGCCTTGTCGGCCTTGTCGCCGCCCGCCTTCGGCTTCGCGGACGTCGTCGTGTCCGACACCGCCTTGTTGATGTCGTCCACCGCGTCGCCGACCGCCTTGAACGTGATCACCGCGCCGACCACCGACATGATCAGCGCGATCAGCGCGAGGACCGTGCCGAACGTGGCCATGTTCTTGTTCGTCGCCTCGCCCCTCTTGGCGCGGCCCCGGCCGACGAGCCCGAGGATCAGCGCGATCGTCCCGAGGATGCCCGCCAGCCAGAAGAGGAACGGGATGAGACCGGAGACCGCGCCGATGAGTCCGAGGATCAGGGCGGCGATGCCCAGTCCGTTGCGCGCGGGCCGCAGGCCGGGTGCGTGAGCGGGGCCGTACGGCTGCTGCGACTGGGGGTGCGGGGTCTGCGAGGACTGAGGCGGCTGCGTGAACTGGGACATGGCTGTGCCCTTCGGCAAGTACGGGAAAAGTGGTGAGCGGATCCACCGTGCGCCGCTCGTTCAGCGACGGGTCAATCACAGCATCTTTCTGTGAACCGAGTCAACACTGTTCACGCGAGACGGGTTCATGCGCGCTGTGAATCGACATCGGATGGGTCGGTGTGTACGGGTCGGTATGCTCGCCCCACGCCGCCGTGGCGCACCGCGCGGGGCGCCACGGCGCACCGACCGCCGGCGGTACAGCACAGGGAGACAGCAAGTGCCGGAGAACGCGACAGAGGTGACCGCCGCCGGGATCGCCCGCCTGGCGGGCGTGGGACGCGCCGCCGTCAGCAACTGGCGCCGCCGGCACGCCGACTTCCCCCAGCCCGTGGGCGGCACCGAGACCAGCCCGTCCTTCGCCCTGCCCGAGGTCGAGCGGTGGCTGCGCGACCAGGGAAAGCTGGTCGAGGTCCCCCTCCGCGAACGCGTCTGGCAGCAGCTGGCCGGCCACCCGGCGGGCCCCGTCACCGCCCTCGTCCACACCGGCTGCGCCCTGCTCCTGGTGCACCGCAGCCCCGCCGCCTGGCGGGAGATCACCGGCGTGTCCGACGAACGGATGGCCGGGGTGCTCTCCCTCGCGCTGGACGACGCCCTCGCCGCCCGATTCGGCCCCGCCGGGAACGGACGCGCCGTCCGCACCCCGGACCGCGCCGAGCTCCTGCCGTCCGTGCCGCTGCTGCGCGGCGCCGCCGAGCTGGCCGCCGGGACCGGCGTCCGGGAGGCGTACGAGTTCCTGCTGGGCCGTCAGCTCGACGCCAACCCGCGCCAGTACACGCTGACCCCGCCCGCTCTCGCCGAGCTGATGGCGGAACTGGCCGGCACCGGCGGACCCGGCGTGCGCACGGTCCTCGACCCGGCGGCGGGCACCGGTGCCCTGCTGACCGCGGCCCTGGGTGCGGCGGACGCCCCGGGAAGCCTTGCGGCCACCGCCCTCCACGCCCAGGAGAGCGACCCCGGTCTCGCCGCCGTCACCGCACTCCGCCTCGCCCTGCGCGCCGGGGACACCCCGCGCACCGCCCCCGGCGCCCGCACGGTCGACGTGCGCACCGGGGACACCCTGCGCACCGACGCCTTCCCCCGGCTGGCCGCCGACGCCGTGCTCTGCCACCCACCGTTCAACGAGCGCAACTGGGGCCACGACGAACTCGCCTACGACCCCCGCTGGGAGTACGGCTTCCCCGCCCGCACCGAGTCCGAACTCGCCTGGGTGCAGCACGCGCTGGCCCGGCTGCGCGACGGCGGCACCGCCGTCCTCCTGATGCCGCCCGCCGCCGCGTCCCGCCGCTCCGGCCGCCGCATCCGCGCCGACCTCCTGCGCCGGGGCGCCCTGCGCGCCGTCATCGCGCTTCCGGCCGGCGCCGCGCCCCCGTACGGCATCCCGCTCCACCTGTGGGTGCTGCGCAGGCCGGGTGCCAAGTCGCAGCCCGCCCCCGAACTGCTGCTGATCGACACCGCCGAGCCCGCCGAACAGGCCACCGGCGGCGGCCGGGACCGCCTCGACTGGCCGGTCCTGCGCCATGCCGTGCTCGACGCCTGGCACACGCACGACGGATCGGGCGGAACCCGCACGGGCGAACAGCCGGAAACACCCCCCGGCGCCGCCGCCCGTACCGTCCCCGTCATCGAACTCCTCGACGACGACGTCGACCTCGCCCCCGCCCGCCACCTCCCGTCCCCCGCCGCCACCGGCGGACCGGCCGAGCTGGCCGGCGTACGTGAGCGGCTGACCAGGACCCTGGGGCTCGCCACGACCCTGACCCCGCCGCCACCCGCCCCCGCCGCACCCGCGCACCGCCCGCTCACCACCATCGGCGAACTCGCCCGGGCCGGCGCCCTCCAGCTCCGCCACGGCGGCGCGGGCACCGGGACCGGCCCCGTGCTCACCGAGCACGACGTGCTCGGCTCCACCCCGCCCTCCGGCGCCCCGGCCGCCGGCGGCAGCCCCGAGGAGCCCGTCCTCGTCGCGGCGGGCGACGTCGTCGTGCCCGTGCTCGGCGGTGTCACCGTCGTCCGGGTGGTGGACGAGGCCACCGCGGGTGCCGCGCTCGGCCGCAACCTCCAGCTGCTGCGCCCCGACCCGGCCGTGCTCGACCCCTGGTTCCTCGCCGGCTTCCTGCGGGGCACCACCAACAACCGGCAGGCCAGCAGCCACGCCTCCACCGCGACCCGGCTCGACGCCCGCCGCCTCCAACTGCCGCGCCTGCCCCTGGCCGAGCAGCGGCGCTACGGCGAACGGTTCCGCGCGCTCGCCGCGTTCGAGGACGCGCTGCGGCACGCCGGACGGCTCGGGGGACAGCTCGTCCAGGGCCTCTACGACGGCCTGACGGACGGTACGGTCACGCCGGAGTGACCGGAACCACAACGGTTCCGCACAACCCCGGGCCCTCTGTCGGTGTCGCCCCTTACGCTCGGATCCGCACGCACGCCCGTGTGCGCGGACATTTCACGACCAGGCAATCCAGGAGCAGCCATGTACGCCCCGGGTCTTCCGCCCACGGCGCCGCGCCGGGTCCCCGGCAGGCCCTGGATCGTCTCCATGCGCGTGCTGTTCACGCTGCTCGCGGTCTGCTCCATCGGCATCCTGCTGTGGGCGCCGCTGCTCCGCCTGGCGTTCGTCCGCCGCCGGGCCCTCGACTGGTGGGTCGCCGGCGCCGGCTTCGTGTTCGTCTGCGTGATGGTGCCCGTCCTCGGCAGGGACGAACCGAACGTGGAGCCGCACGGCATCGACAACGTGCTCATCCCGTTGCTGCTCCTGGTGCTGGCGGGTGCCTGTGTGCACTACCTCGTCGCCGACGTGCGTTTCTACGCGCGGCCGGCGGGGAAGGCCGCCGGCTTCCCGCAGGCGGGGCCCGGCTACGCCTACATGACCACCGTGCCCACACCGCCGTACGGACAGCCGCAGCCCTACCCGCCGCACCTCGGTCAGCAGCACCCCTACCCGCTTCCCCTCACGCGCTGCCCGCAGCCCGAGGACGCCCGCCCCGCCCCGCAGCACCCCGCCCCGCCCCAGCGCATCGACCAGGTCCGCGCCGAACTGGACGAGCTGAGCGACTACCTCCGCAAGGAGGAGGGCCGGTGAACGGTCGCGTCATCGGCGGGCGGTACGAGCTGGCCACGATCCTCGGCCAGGGCGGCATGGGCCAGGTCTGGACGGCCTACGACCAGCGCCTCGACCGCCGCGTCGCGGTCAAGCTGCTGCGCCCCGACCAGGTCACCGGACCCATCGGGAGCGAGGCCGCCGACGAGCTGCGCCGCCGCTTCGTCCGCGAGTGCCGGGTCACCGCACAGGTGGACCACCCCGGCCTGGTCACCGTGCACGACGCCGGCAGCGACGGCGACGACCTGTTCCTCGTCATGCAGTACGTGGAGGGCGCCGACCTCGGCGACCACCTCGCCGAGCACGACCCCTACCCCTGGCCCTGGGCCGTCGCGGTGGCCGCGCAGCTCTGCGCCGTCCTCAGCGCCGTGCACGCCGTGCCGATCGTCCACCGCGACCTCAAGCCCCGCAACGTGATGGTCCGTCCGGACGGCACCGTGCTCGTCCTCGACCTCGGCGTCGCGTCCGTCCTCGACAGCGACACCACCCGCCTCACGCACACCGGCTCGCCCATCGGCTCCCCGGCCTACATGGCCCCCGAGCAGGCCATGGGCGGCGCGGTCGGCCCGTACACCGACCTCTACGCCCTCGGAGTCCTCCTGCACGAACTGCTCAGCGGCGACGTTCCGTTCGCCGGGTCCACCGCCCTCGGCGTGCTGCACCGGCACCTGTACGAGCCACCGCTGCCGGTCCGGCAGATCCGGCCCGACATCCCCGAGGAGCTGGAAGCCCTCGTGCTGCGGCTGCTCGCCAAGGACCCGCAGCACCGTCCGGCCGGCGCCCAGGAGGTGTACGAACACCTCGCCCCGCTGCTGCCCACGCGCGGCTCCCGGCCGCCCTCCGGGCCGCTCGACCCGACCCGCCCGTTCCTGCGTCCGCACGCCCCCTGGCCCGACCGTGCCACGGTCCCGCCGCCGGCCGTGCCCGCCACCCCGCCCGCCCGGACGGACGTCGCCGCCGCCGTGGACGAGGTCAAACGGCTTCTCGGCGAGGGGCGCATCACCCAGGCCGTGGACATGCTCGGCGGGCTCCTTCCGGTCGCCGCCGAGCAGCACGGAGCCGGCTCCCCGGTGGTCCGCATCCTGCGCAAGCAGTATGCGGCGACTCTCATGGACGACGGCCAGTACCGCCGCGCCCTCCCCGAACTGCGCCGGCTCGCCGACGACCGGGCCGCGGAGACGGGCCCGGCCGACCCGCAGACCCTCGGCTACCGCTGCGACGTCGCCCAGTGCCTGGAACAGCTCGGCGAACCCGCCGCCGCGCTCGCGGAGTACCGCGCCGTGCTGCCGTACTACGAGAACCAGTACGCCACGGGCAACGACCCGGCACGCTCGTACGAGATCCGGCACCGCATCGGGCAGTTGCTGCTCGCCCTCGGCGACCACGCGAACGCGCGCACCCAGTTCCAGTCCCTGCTCTACGACACCGAGCGCGCCTACGGCCCGCACCACCCGCTGCCCGCCGAGCTGCGCCGCCAACTGGAGCGTCAGATGGAGGTCCGGGGCGGTTGAGGGAACTGCCCGGGGAACGCGTCCGGGGCCGTTCACCCGATGGCCGCCCACCGGCCACACCGGGCTCCGGAAGGCGACACATTGACCGGTTGATGTACATGGGTGCTGATCTCGCTGGTGGTGCCTTGTTTCAACGAGGAAGAGATCCTCGAACGCTTCCATGAACGCGTCACGGACGAAATGTCTCGTCTCGGGCACGCGTTCGAGGTCGTCTACGTGGACGACGGAAGCGCCGACCGGACCCTGCCCCTCATCCAGGAGCTGGCCACCGCCGACGCGCGCGTCCGCTACGTCTCCTTCAGCCGCAACTTCGGCAAGGAGGCCGCCATGCTGGCAGGTCTCCAGCACGCCGAGGGGGACGCCGTCGTCCTGATGGACGCCGACCTCCAGCACCCCCCGGAGCTGGTCGGCCGCATGCTCCAGGAGCACGCCCGGGGATACGACCAGGTCATCGCCCGCCGCACCCGCGCCGGCGACCGCGTCACCCGTACCCTCACCGCACGCGCCTACTACTGGCTGATCAACCGCCTCGTGGACGTCGAACTCGTCGACGGCGTCGGGGACTTCCGGCTCCTGTCGCGCCGCGCGGCCGACGCCGTGCTGTCCCTCACCGAGTACAACCGTTTCTCCAAGGGCCTCTTCGCCTGGGTCGGCTTCCCCACCACGACGTTCAGTTACGAGAACGCCGTACGGGAAGAGGGCCGCTCCGCCTGGACCTTCGGCAAGCTCCTCAACTACGGCCTGGACGGGCTGCTCTCCTTCAACAACAAACCTTTGCGCGCGGCCCTCTACCTCGGCCTGCTCCTGACCTCCGTCGCGCTCGCCTACGCGGCCTGGATCGTCGGCGTCGCCCTCGTGCGGGGCGTCGACACCCCCGGTTACGTCACCCTGCTCGTCGTCGTCACCGCGCTCGCCGGCGTCCAGATGGTGCTCGCCGGAGTCGTCGGCGAATACGTCGGCCGCATCTACTACGAGGTCAAGCGCCGCCCGCACTTCCTGGTCAAGGCCAGCAACACCCGGGCCCGCGAGGCCGCCGCGGAGCCGGAGCCCCGGGAGTTCGTACACCGATGACGGTCACCGCACAGATGGCACGTTTCGCCCTCGTGGGCGCGGTGAACACCGGCACGTACTACGGCCTCTATCTGCTCCTGCTGCACCGGCTGCCGTACATCGCCGCCCACGTGCTCGCCTTCGTGCTCAGCATGATCGGGTCGTTCTTCCTGAACTCGTACTTCACCTACCGCACCCGGCCCACCTGGCGGAAGTTCCTGCTGTTCCCGCTCACCAACGCGGCGAACTTCGTCATCACCACCGGCGGCGTCTACCTCCTGGTCGGCCTGGCCGGATTCAGCGATCGCTACGCCCCGCTGGTGGCCGCCGCGGGCGCCATCCCCATCACGTTCGCGGTCTCGCGCACGATCATGCTGCGGCCGGACGCCCCGCCCCGTGAGCGGCCGGAACGGGTGGCCTGAGACGGCGGCCGGGAAGCCGGAGGAGGTAGGACACAATGTCCCCTGCGCGCGCGGGGGACCGTCCTCTCGCCGCTCGTACCGAACGAGTCACCGAGGGGTGTTGTGAACGGAAGAAGAAGCCGGGCTCTGCTGAAGGCAGTGACGCCGATGCTGGAGCCCGGGGAGCAGATCGTGGCGGTCGCCCTGGTGAACCTGAGCGAGATATCGGTCAAGCGGAACCTGGCGATGGGAGTCGCCGCTGCGGTACTGAGCGGTGGAACGATGATCGCGGCGGCAGCCCCCACGCCGATATACCTGGCGGTCAGCCGCGAGAGGCTCTTCCTCTTCGTCGCCAACCCGGCCTTCGCCAAGCCGGACCGGCACCTGGCCACGCTCACGCTCCAGGGGCTCAGGCGCACCGAGATCAAGAACCGGGTCCTGAAGAAGTCCTTCGACCTGGTCGACGAGTCCACGGGCAGCGCGCTGCGCCTCTTCTTCCCCGCCCTGGTCAGGAACAACAGCCTGGACATCGTGGCCGGACTCGTCCCCGTCGCGGGAGCCACCGCCTGACCCCGGGCGGCCCGCATCCCCAACTCCTCCCGAATCGTTGGTCGAATCAGTGGCCCGGACCGGTTCCACTCCCTAACATCGATCACCGCAAGGCTTTGTGCACCGCCGCACAATCTCCTCGGGAGGCTCCTTTGCACCGCCGCCGTCGCACCGCGCTCACCGTCTCCGCCGCGCTGCTCGCCGCAGCGCCGCTCCTCACCGCCTGCGGCAGCCAGGCCCACCCCGGCGCCGCGGCCGTCGTGGGCGGTGACCGGATCACGGTGTCCACCGTGCAGGCGCAGGTGGCCGACGTGCGCGAGGCGCAGGGCTCGTCCCCGCAGTCCGCCCAGCTCACCGACCAGTCCGGCCAGCTCGCCCGCGCCAAGCTGCACGGGCTGATCCTGGACCGCGTCCTCGACCGGGCCGCGGCGGACGCGGGCGTCACGGTGAGCCGCGCGGAGATCCAGCAGATGCGCACGTCGGCCGTCGCGCAGTACCACGGCGAGAAGGGGCTCCAGCAGGCCGTCCTCCAGGAGCGCTGGCTCGCCCCGGGCCAGATCGACGCCTTCCTGCGCGAGCAGATCCAGATCACGAAGCTCGGCCAGGCCCTCGGCGCCGACCCGTCCACGCCCGAGGGCACCAAGGCCATCGGCGACGCGCTCACCAAGGCGTCCAAGGCGCTGAACGTCGACGTCAACCCCCGCTACGGCACCTGGGACAACCAGCAGATCCAGCTGGCCGACTACAAGGCCCCGTGGATCTCCCAGGTCACCAAGCCCGCCCAGGCGGCCGCCGAGGCCGGGGCCTGAGCCTCCTCCGACGGCCGGGGTAGATTCGGTGGTGTGAACGCTGAAGACCCCGGCCGCATCGTCCTGCTCACCGTCAGCCACCGGGTCGCGCCCGGACTGCTGTCCTGGCCCGCCTGGCAGGCGCTGCACGGCGCCGACGAGGTGCGCTGCGGCGAGCCGGAGCAGCCGCAGCTGCCGTATCTGAGCGAGGCCGGCGTCACCGTCACCCCGGGCGTGCCCGACGCATCGGAGCTCGTGGACGCCTGCGCGGGCGGCCGGACCGTGGTCGTGCTCACCGGCGGCGCGGGCAACCAGCCGCTCACCGACGGCCTGGCCCGGCTGGCCGGCTCCGGCCGGGTGCGGATGCCCGATCTGGAACTGCTGCCCGGCGCGTACGACCTGCCGGGTGCCCGGCTCCTCGACCTCGTCCAGGTCATGGACCGCATCCGCGTCGAGTGCCCGTGGACCTCGCAGAAGACCCACAAGGGCCTCGCCAAGTACGCCATCGAGGAGGCGTACGAGCTGGTCGAGGCGATCGAGGACGGCGACCGCGAGGAGCTGCGCGAGGAGCTGGGGGACGTACTGCTCCAGGTCGTCTTCCACGCGCGCATCGCGGAGGAAGGCATTCCGGGAAGCGGTGAGGAGCCGTTCTCCGTGGACGACGTGGCCGGCACGCTCATCGAGAAGCTGATCCACCGCCACCCCCACGTCTTCGGCGACGAGACCGCCGAGACCCCGGAGGACGTCCACGCGCACTGGCTGCGCACCAAGGCGATCGAGAAGCAGCGTGCATCGGTGACCGACGGGGTACCGATCGGCCAGCCCGGCCTCGCGCTCGCCGCGAAGCTCGCGAGCCGGGTCCGTACCGCCGGACTCGACGTGCCGCTCCCCGAGGGCGACGACATCGGCTACCGCCTCCTCGCCCTCGCCGTGCGGGCCCAGGAGGAGGGCGTCGACCCGGAGGCCGCGCTGCGCGCCGCGGGACGCGCGTACCGGGACGCGATCCGGACGGCGGAGGCCACCGGATAACGTCGGGGAGTGAACGACAGCCCCGCCGACCGCCCCGCCGAAGCCGCGTCCGTACCCGCCGGCTGCCCCGCCCACGCCTCTTCCGCCGCCGTGCCGCCCGCGCCCGAGCTCTTCACGTGGGAGTTCGCGACCGACCCGTACCCCGCGTACGCCTGGCTGCGCGAGCACAGTCCCGTGCACCGCACCACGCTGCCCAGCGGGGTCGAGGCATGGCTCGTCACCCGGTACGCGGACGCCCGGCAGGCGCTCGCCGACTCCCGGCTGTCCAAGAACCCGGCGCACCACGCCGAGCCCGCGCACGCCAAGGGGAAGACCGGCATCCCCGGGGAGCGCAAGGCCGAGCTGATGACGCACCTGCTCAACATCGACCCGCCCGACCACACCCGGCTGCGCCGCCTGGTCTCCAAGGCGTTCACGCCCCGGCGCATCGCGCAGTTCGCGCCCCGGGTGCAGGAGCTGACGGACCGGCTCATCGACGGGTTCGTGGAGAGGGGGGAGGCCGACCTGATCCACGAGTTCGCCTTCCCGCTCCCCATCTACGCGATCTGCGACCTGCTCGGCGTGCCCCGTGAGGACCAGGACGACTTCCGGGACTGGGCGGGCATGATGATCCGGCACGGTGGCGGGCCGCGCGGCGGGGTCGCCCGGTCCGTGAAGAAGATGCGGGCCTATCTGCTCGAACTGATCCACCGCAAGCGCGAGGACCTGGGCGACGATCTGATCTCGGGGCTGATCAGGGCGAGCGACCACGGCGAGCACCTGACCGAGAACGAGGCCGCGGCGATGGCCTTCATCCTGCTCTTCGCCGGTTTCGAGACAACCGTGAACCTGATCGGCAACGGCGTCCACACCCTGTTGAACCACCCCGCCGAGCGTGAGCGGCTGCAACGCTCGCTGGCGGCGGGCGACACCGGACTGCTGGCCACGGGGATCGAGGAACTGCTGCGCCACGACGGCCCGGTGGAACTCGCCACCTGGCGGTTCGCCACCGAGTCGCTGACCATCGGAGGGCAGCGCGTGAAGGAGGGCGAGCCGGTGCTCGTGGTGCTCGCGGCGGCCGACCGGGACCCCGAGCGGTTCGCCGGACCGGACACACTGGACCTGTCGCGGAGCGACAACCAACACCTCGGCTACGGCCACGGCATTCATTACTGTCTGGGAGCGCCGCTCGCCCGGCTGGAGGGACAGGCCGCGCTCGCGACTCTGCTGACACGCCTTCCCGACCTGCGACTTGCGGGAGAATCAGCCGATTTGCGATGGCGTGGCGGGCTCATCATGCGCGGATTGCGCACCCTGCCGGTGCGGTTCACGCCGGGGGAGCGCGCCGAGGAAAGTGACACCCTGTCAACTCTGTGACTTTCACGTGATCTGCGCTGCATCGACTTGTGACTCACGTTCGAGTTTCGCTAGGTTCACCGTTCGACTCACCAGTCGCTTGTCAGTCACACGGAAGGCATCTCCCATGGGCTCCGCGAACGGCAGACACCGCCGCCCTCGTCAGGCACCCGCCATCGTGGTCGCCGCAGGCGTCACGGGCTCGGCCATCGCCATCCCGCTGCTCGGCGCGGCGAGCGCGCACGCCGCGGACACCGGGACCTGGGACCGGGTGGCCGACTGCGAGAGCGGCGGGATGTGGAGCGCCGACCTCGGCAACGGCTCCTACGGCGGTCTCCAGTTCACGCCGGAGCTGTGGAAGGCGTACGGCGGTGAGGCGTACGCCGAGCGCGCCGACCTCGCCAGCCGCTCGCAGCAGATCGCGGTCGCCGAGCGCGTGCTGGCCGCCAAGGGCCCCACGGCGTGGCCCAGCTGTGCGGTGATCTCCGGGCTCACCAAGAGCGCGGGCAAGGCGGACGTGGACCCGGGCGACGAGAACGCGGACGAGCCTGCCCGGAGCGCCGACGCGGGCCTGGACGCCGGTCTCGGCACCGACCCGGTGGACGACGCGTCCTCGGGCTCGTCGGCCACCCCCTCGGGCGAGGCGTCCGGCGCGGCCGCCACGGGCAAGGAGGCCGCCAGGAGCTCCGGCAAGCACGCGGGCCGGAGCGCCGAGGAGAGCGGCAAGGGCGAGGCGTCCGCCTCCCCGTCGGCCGACCCCTCCGGCACCCCGTCCGCCGACCCGTCCGCCCCGGGCGACCCGACGGCCACGCCCCCGGCCGACCCCTCCGCGGACCCGTCCGGCAGTGCGACGGACGACGCGCGGGCGAAGGGCGGCAAGCACCGGGGCGCCCCAGCCGCCGACGAGGCCGGAGGGACGGCCGAGGGGCGCGACGAGGGCCGGCACGCCTCGCGAGGTGACGGCGACGCACGCGACAGCGCCGCGGGGCCGGCTGACGGCACGTACACCGTACGGCCGGGCGACAACCTCTGGGCGATCGCCGACGCGCAGGACCTGCCCGGCGGCTGGCCCGGGCTGTACGAGGCGAACAAGGGCGAGGTGGGCTCCGACCCGGACCTCATCCTGCCCGGCCAGAACCTCGATCTGGGCCTGGATGACGCGGGCCCGGACAAGGCCGCCGAGAACGCCGGATGAGCCGTTAGAGGCCCTTGTGCTTTGGGTGGTTTAAGAGGCCCATGTCCCACTTTTGACCGAGTGAGACATGGGTCTCTTTGCGTGAACTGATGCTTCTTGTCCGGGAGGTCCCGCCGCATCCGCTCCGACCTGCGTAAACAGGGGTTGATGGGATGCTCTTACGGGATGATTATCCGGTATGTCCTTCTTTGAATATGACCGTTGGGTGTGATTACGGTCGTAACCGCTCGCACCGCGGGCCCCGTCGACCGTCACGCCGAATCCTGCCGTCGGTCGAAGGGAACAGACGCGAAAGCGCCGTAGGCAGGAGCGGGGGACCCAGGTAGGCGCTGGGCCTGATCGTCGGGAGACGTACAGGACCGGCTAGGGGTGAAGTCGCGCCAGGGGCGCGGCCGGGCAACTCACTTGGCCCGAACCCGACAGCTCACCTCGCAGGCGTCGGTGAGGAGAAGACTCGATGCTGCTCAACCGCAAGGGCAACAAGCACCGCCGCCCCTCCAAGGCCGTCCGTGTCGCCACGCTCGCCGGTGTCGCCGGTGCCGCCGTCGCCGTGCCGCTGATGGGCGCCACCAACGCCTCCGCCGCCTCCGTCGCCACGTGGGACGCCGTCGCCCAGTGCGAGTCCGGCGGCAACTGGTCGATCAACACCGGCAACGGCTACTACGGCGGCCTGCAGTTCTCCCAGTCCAGCTGGGCCGCCGCCGGCGGTACGCAGTACGCGGCCCGCGCCGACCTGGCCACCAAGGCCCAGCAGATCGCCACCGCCGAGAAGCTCCTCGACATGCAGGGCCCGGGTGCCTGGTCCTGCGCCGGCGCCGGCAACCTGACCAACGACGGTGTCGACCCGGGCGTCGACGCCGGTTCCGGTGCCGCCAAGCAGGAGGCCGCCCCCAAGCAGGAGGCCGCCCCGAAGAAGGCCGAGCGCAGCGAGGCTCCGGCCACCAACCGCTCCGACCGCTCGGACGCCCCGAAGAAGACGGTCACCACCCCCACCGGCAAGAAGGTCGCCAAGGGTGACGGCGAGTACAAGGTCGTCACCGGTGACACGCTGAGCAGGATCGCCGCCGACCACCACGTCAAGGGTGGCTGGGAGCAGCTCTTCAAGCTGAACAAGGACATCGTCCAGGACGCCGACCTGATCTACCCGGGCCAGCAGCTCCACCTGACGAAGTAACCGCGATCCCTCCTCGCTGATCGCTCGGACCGCCCCGGCCCGGCACGCACTCTCCCCCCGTGTGTGCCGGGCCGGGGCACGCCGGTTCCGGTGCCGGACGGTCCCTGTGATCGTTCAACTGTTGTAGTTACCGGCCGGTAATTATTTGGCCGTTCGCCCCGGTATGCCTGCCCTTGGGTCCTTTTTCGTCCCAGGGGACGGGCGGTCGGCCGACGCAGACGGCCGGGCCGGTTAGGCTCTTGTGGCAAGGCCAAAGCGACCCTGCACAACCAGCGTCATATCCCAGAAGGAGATGCCTCGTGCCGTCCATCGACGTCGTCGTAGCCCGGGAAATCCTCGACTCCCGGGGCAACCCCACGGTCGAGGTCGAGGTCGGCCTCGACGACGGCAGCACCGGTCGTGCTGCTGTTCCGTCCGGCGCCTCCACCGGCGCGTTCGAGGCCATTGAGCTTCGTGACGGCGACCCCAACCGCTACCAGGGCAAGGGCGTCGAGAAGGCCGTCCTCGCCGTGATCGAGCAGATCGGCCCGGAGCTCGTCGGCTACGACGCCACCGAGCAGCGCCTCATCGACCAGGCGATGTTCGACCTGGACGCCACGGAGAACAAGGGCTCGCTCGGCGCCAACGCCATCCTCGGCGTCTCCCTCGCCGTCGCCCACGCCGCCTCCGAGGCCAGCGACCTCCCGCTGTTCCGCTACCTCGGCGGCCCGAACGCGCACCTGCTGCCCGTTCCGATGATGAACATCCTGAACGGCGGCTCGCACGCCGACTCCAACGTGGACATCCAGGAGTTCATGATCGCGCCCATCGGCGCCGAGTCCTTCTCCGAGGCGCTGCGCTGGGGCGCCGAGGTCTACCACACGCTGAAGAAGGTCCTGAAGACCAAGGGCCTCTCCACCGGCCTCGGCGACGAGGGCGGCTTCGCGCCGAACCTGGAGTCCAACCGCGCCGCCCTCGACCTCATCATCGAGGCCATCAAGGAGGCCGGTTACGCCCCGGGCAAGGACATCGCGCTCGCGCTCGACGTCGCCGCCTCGGAGTTCTACAAGGACGGCTCGTACGAGTTCGAGGGCAAGTCCCGCTCGGCCGCCGAGATGACCGAGTACTACGAGGAGCTCGTCTCCGCGTACCCGCTGGTCTCCATCGAGGACCCGCTGTACGAGGACGACTGGGCCGGCTGGAAGGTCATCACCGACAAGCTGGGCGCCAAGGTCCAGATCGTCGGCGACGACCTCTTCGTCACCAACCCGGAGCGTCTGGCCCGCGGCATCGAGGAGGGCTCCGCCAACGCCCTGCTCGTCAAGGTCAACCAGATCGGTTCGCTGACCGAGACCCTGGACGCCGTCGAGCTGGCCCAGCGCAACGGCTTCAAGTGCATGATGTCGCACCGCTCCGGCGAGACCGAGGACGTCACCATCGCCGACCTCGCGGTCGCCGTGAACTGCGGTCAGATCAAGACCGGCGCCCCGGCCCGCTCGGACCGCGTCGCCAAGTACAACCAGCTGCTGCGCATCGAGGAGATCCTCGACGACGCCGCGGTGTACGCGGGCCGCTCGGCGTTCCCGCGCTTCAAGGGCTGACGCCCCCCGCGGGTATCCCCCGCCTCCGTCCGTCCCCGCACCCGGTCACGTACCGTGTGCGGGGACGGACGTCGTAATGGGGAGGCGGGAACATGGCCGTGAAGGACCGGGACCGGTTCTCCACCGCGACCCGGCTGCGGCTGCTCGGTGAGCAGACCGCCGCCCGCGTCTACCGGTCCCAGAACCGGCGTCAGGCCCGCCGCTCCCGGCTCACCGGCCGGGCCGCCTTCCTGGCCCTGGTCGTCTGCTCCCTGGTCGTCGCCCTCGCCTACCCGATGCGGCAGTACGTGTCGCAGCGCGACGAGATCGCCGACCAGCGCAGGCAGGCTCGGGAGGCCGAGGCGCGCACCGAGGAGCTGCGGGACCAGAAGGCCCGGCTCCAGGACGACGCGTACATCAAGCGGCTGGCCCGCGAGCACCTGCACTACGTTCTTCCCGGGGAGACCGGCTACACCGTGGTCGACCCCGACGCGGTCAAGGAGCGCAACGGGAAGCCGGCCGAGACGGACCGGCCCTGGCACTCCAACCTGTGGGACGGCGTGGACAGCGCCGACCGCGGCTGACGGCCGTCCCCACCCCCGTACCTCTGCAGAACCCGCGGTTCGAGCAGTCCGATCAGCACCCTAGGCAGGCATGGAAACGCCCCCTCCCCAGACCGAGCCCACCGTCCCCACCGAGGCGGACATCGCCGCGTTCCGGCAGCAGCTGGGCCGCCCGCCGCGCGGACTGCGCGCCATCGCGCACCGCTGTCCGTGCGGCAACCCGGACGTGGTCGAGACGCAGCCCCGGCTGGAGGACGGCACGCCGTTCCCGACGACGTACTACCTGACGTGCCCGCGCGCCGCCTCCGCGATCGGCACGCTGGAGGCGAACGGGGTCATGAAGGAGATGACCGAGCGCCTGGGCAGGGACCCCGAGCTCGCGGCCGCCTACCGGGCGGCCCACGAGGACTACATCGCGCGGCGCGACGCCATCGAGGTCCTGGAGGGCTTCCCGAGCGCCGGCGGCATGCCGGACCGGGTGAAGTGCCTGCACGTGCTCGTCGGGCACTCGCTGGCGGCCGGTCCCGGCGTCAACCCGCTGGGCGACGAGGCGATCGCGATGCTCCCGGAGTGGTGGCGCAAGGGACCGTGCGTGTCGCCGTGCGGCGAGCAGGGTACGGACGAGGGCTGAGGGGGCGGCAGACATGACGCGCGTGGCCGCCATCGACTGCGGTACCAACTCGATCCGCCTGCTGGTCGCGGACGCCGACCCGGTGACCGGGGAGCTCGTCGAGTACGCCCGGCGCATGGAGATCGTCCGGCTGGGGCAGGGCGTCGACCGGACCGGCCGGCTCGCCCCCGAGGCGCTGGAGCGCACGTTCGCCGTCTGCCGGGACTACGCGGCGGTGATCGAGGAGCACGGTGCCGAGAGGGTGCGCTTCGTCGCCACCTCCGCCTCCCGGGACGCGGAGAACCGGGACGACTTCGTGCGCGGGGTGCTGGACATCCTGGGCGTCGAGCCGGAGGTGATCAGCGGGGACCAGGAGGCCGCGTTCTCGTTCGCCGGGGCGACCAAGGAGCTGACCGGGCGCGACGACCTCGCGAAGCCGTACCTGGTCGTGGACATCGGCGGCGGCTCCACCGAGTTCGTCGTGGGCGACGACCGGGTGCGGGCCGCCCGGTCCGTGGACATCGGCTGCGTCCGGATGACCGAGCGCCATTTCGTGCGGGACGGCGTCGTCGCCGATCCGCCTCCGCGCGAGGGGATCGACGCGGTCCGCGCCGACGTGGCCGCCGCCCTGGACCTGGCGGAGGAGACCGTGCCGCTCGCCTCGGCGGCGACGCTGGTGGGCCTCGCGGGGACGGTCACCACGGTGGCCGCGATAGCGCTGGGGCTCGATGAGTACGACTCCGAGGCGATCCACCACTCCCGCGTCTCCCTGGAGCAGGTCCGGGAGATCACCGCGCGGCTGCTGGCCTCGACCCATGCGGAGCGTGCGGCGTTCGGCGCGATGCACCCGGGCCGGGTCGACGTGATCCCGTCCGGTGCGCTGATCCTCCAGGCCGTGATGGAGCGGACCGGGGCGCGCGAGGTCGTGGTGAGCGAACACGACATCCTGGACGGAATCGCCTTTTCGCTGGCGTGAGCCAGGCGCTCATGCGTCGGCCCGCCCGCACTGTTGAGTGGGCGGGCCGCGCCTGGTGGGGCGGGGTCCGGGCCGCCTCGCCACCAACTTCGTGAACTTCTTCACAAGGAATTGCCCACCCCGGGGCGGTCTTCTGCTCCGGATGGGTCTCGCCGGGGGTGAGCGGGGTCACTCGGGGGCCGGAACGAAGGGTTCCGGGAGTGTCACGCCCGGGTGGACCGGAAAGGCCCTTCCCTCCGGGCCGAGGGCCAAGGGCCAGCTCGCAGGCGGTGAACAACGTTCACCGCTGTAACGGGGTTCCCGATGCGGCTCATGACCTGGGTCACGTGGGCGGCGAACTATAGCAGAGGGTGGCCACAACCTTGTGAAGGGGCTCACGAGCATGCCCCCCGAGTGGGGTGGATACTCGATGGCATGAGCACCACGGAGCGTCCCAGGATCCTCGTAGTAGGCGGTGGGTACGTAGGTCTGTACGCAGCTCGGCGCATCCTCAAGAAGATGCGCTACGGCGAGGCGACCGTCACGGTCGTCGACCCCCGGTCGTACATGACCTATCAGCCCTTCCTCCCCGAAGCTGCCGCCGGCAGCATCTCCCCTCGGCATGTCGTCGTCCCGCTGCGGCGCGTCCTGCCCAAGGCCGAGGTGCTCACCGGGCGTGTCACCACCATCGACCAGGACCGCAAGGTCGCCACGGTCGCGCCGCTCGTCGGCGAGGCCTACGAGCTGCCCTTCGACTACCTGGTCATCGCGCTCGGCGCGGTCTCCCGGACCTTCCCGATCCCCGGCCTCGCCGAGCAGGGCATCGGCATGAAGGGCATCGAGGAGGCCATCGGCCTGCGCAACCACGTCCTGGAGCAGCTGGACAAGGCCGACTCCACGACCGACGAGGACGTCCGCCGCCGGGCCCTCACCTTCGTCTTCGTGGGCGGCGGGTTCGCCGGTGCCGAGACCATCGGCGAGGTCGAGGACATGGCCCGCGACGCGGCGAAGTACTACACGAACGTGAAGCGCGAGGACATGCGCTTCATCCTGGTCGACGCCGCCGACAAGATCCTTCCCGAGGTCGGTCCGAAGCTCGGGACCTGGGGCCGCGAGCACCTGGAGTCCCGTGGTGTCGAGGTCTTCCTCTCGACCTCCATGGACTCCTGCGTCGACGGCCACGTGGTGCTGAAGAACGGCCTGGAGGTCGACTCCAACACCATCGTGTGGACCGCCGGTGTGAAGCCGAACCCGGCGCTGGCGCGCTTCGGTCTGCCGCTCGGCCCCCGCGGCCACGTGGACACCTCCGAGAAGCTCCAGGTGCAGGGCACCGATTACATCTGGGCCGCGGGCGACAACGCCCAGGTCCCGGACATGGTCGGCCGCAAGGCCGGTAACCCCAACGCCTGGTGCCCGCCGAACGCCCAGCACGCGCTGCGTCAGGCCAAGGTCCTCGGCGACAACGTCATCTCCGGGATGCGCGGCTTCCCGCAGGCCGACTACAGCCACGCCAACAAGGGCGCGGTCGCCGGTCTGGGCCTGCACAAGGGCGTGGCGATGATCGTCATGGGCAAGATGAAGATCAAGCTCAAGGGCCGCCTCGCCTGGTACATGCACCGTGGCTACCACGGTCTGGCGATGCCCACCTGGAACCGCAAGATCCGGATCTTCGCCGACTGGACCCTCGCGATGTTCCTCAAGCGCGAGGTCGTCTCCCTCGGCGCCATGGAGACGCCGCGCGAGGAGTTCTACGAGGCCGCCAAGCCGGCCCCCGCGCCGGCCGCCGCCAAGCCCGTGGGCGAGAAGGCCAAGGCTTCCTAGCCCGCCGCTCCCGCCGGAGCGAGCAGTACGACGCCCGAAGGGGCCGTCCGCCATCCGTGGTGCGGACGGCCCCTTCGGCGTATCCGGGTGCGAGCGGGCGGTGTCGCGGCGCGGGCCGCACCCCCGGCGGATGGGTGTGCCGTGCACGCATTTTGCCGTTCCCTTGCCCGGTAGCGGGATGGCCGGGCCGCCGCAGACTGTTGTGGGGGATGTACCACGCCGAGGCGCCCCGGGCGCCGGGGCGTGGTCCGGGACATGTGTGGGCATGTCTGGGCACGTCGGGAAACACCGTCACGGAGGTGTGCGCCATGGCAGACGCCGCATTGCGGCTGACCGCTCTCGCCCAGCAGTTGCTGGGCCAACCCCTACCGGTCCGCGTCCGGGCCTGGGACGGCAGCGAAGCCGGACCGCCCGGGGCCCCCGTCCTCGTCATCAGCAACCGCCGGGCCCTGCGCCGGCTGCTGTGGAAGCCGGGCGAACTGGGCCTGGCCCGTGCCTGGGTGGCCGGCGAGATCGACGTCGAGGGCGACCTCTACGAGGCCCTGGACCTGATGGCCGGGCTCATCTGGGAGCGCGAGGCCGACGCGCCGGGCGGCCTCCGGGCGCTGCGCGACCCGAAGGTGCGCGCCGCCGCCGCGGACCTGCTGAAGCTGTCCGGGCCCTGGCTGCCGCCCGCCCCGCCGCCCGAGGAGGTACGGGCGCGCAGCGGCACCCTGCACACCAGACGCCGTGACAAGGAGGCCATCAGCCACCACTACGACGTGGGCAACGACTTCTACGAACTGGTTCTGGGACCGTCCATGGTCTACTCCTGCGCCTACTGGGAGGACGCCGGAACCCTGGAGAGCGCCCAGCGCGACAAGCTCGACCTCGTCTGCCGCAAACTGGCCCTCAAGGAGGACGACCGCCTGCTGGACGTCGGCTGCGGCTGGGGCTCCATGGCCATCCACGCCGCCCGCGAGTACGGCGCCCGCGTCACCGGCGTCACCCTCTCCGCCGAACAGGCCGCCTACGCCCGCAAGCGCATCGCCGACGAGGGCCTGACCGACCGGGTGGAGATCCGGGTCCAGGACTACCGGGACGTCCGTGACGGGCCCTACGACGCCATTTCCTCCATCGGCATGGCGGAGCACGTCGGCTCCGTCCGCTACCGGGAGTACGCCGACGACCTCTTCGCCCTCCTCAAGCCGGGCGGGCGCCTCCTCAACCACCAGATCGGGCGCCGCCCCGAGAGGGACGAGTCGGCGTACGAGATCGACGCGTTCATCGACGCGTACGTCTTCCCGGACGGAGAACTCGCCCCGGTCGGGAAGACCCTCGCCATCCTGGAGGAGGCCGGCTTCGAGGCCCGGGACGTCGAGGCGCTGCGCGAGCACTACGCGCTGACGCTGCGCCAGTGGGTCGCCAACCTGGAGCGGGGCTGGCAGAGCGCCGTGAAGATGGTCTCGCCCGGCCGGGCCCGGGTCTGGCGGCTCTACATGGCCGCGTCCGCGCTCTCCTTCGAGCGCAACAAGATCGGGGTCAACCAGATCCTCGCGGTGCGCCCGGAGCAGGGCGGTGCCTCGCGGATGCCGCTGCGCGCCCGGGCCTGGAAGGCCGACGCGACCGCCTGAGCGCCGTGGAGCACGGAAGGGGCCGGTGTCCGCGGACACCGGCCCCTTCCCTCGTACCGCTGCGGTCACTCGGTCTTGATGGCCGTCAGCATGTTGAGCCTGGCGGCGCTGCGGGCGGGCCACAGGGCGGCGAGCACGCCGACCAGGCCGGCCAGGAGCAGGAAGATCCCGATCCGGCCCCAGGGGATGACCAGCACGTACTGCGGGATGCTCGCGGCCACGGTCTGCCCGATCGCCCAGCCGAGGAACAGCCCGAGCCCGATGCCGACGAGCGCGCCGAACAGGGAGATCACCACCGCTTCGAGCCGGATCATCCGCTTGACCCGGCGCCGGTCCAGGCCGATCGCCCGCAGCATGCCGATCTCCTGCTGGCGCTCGAACACCGACATGGCCAGGGTGTTGACGACCCCGAGCACCGCGATGACCAGCGCCATGCCGAGCAGGCCGTACATGATGTTCATCGCGAGGTTGACGCCGCCGCCGAACATGTCCCGGATGTCCTGACGGTCCATGATGCTCATGCCCGGGTTGTCGCCCAGCGCGTCCACCAGCGCCTGCTCGTGGGCCGCGCTCGCGCCGCCGTCCGTCTTCACCCAGACCTCGCGGATGTCGCCCTTGTCCTCGTGCGGGGCGACGGTGGCGCGGGGGATCAGGACCGGCGAGAGGAACTCGTTGTCCTTGTAGAGCGCGCCGACCTTCAGCGTGCCCTTCTTCTTGTCCTGGTACGTGACGGAGACGGTGTCCCCGGGCTTCCAGCCGTGCGACTTCGCGGTCTTCTCGGCGACCGCGATCCCGCCCTTCTCGAGGGTGTCCAGGGAGCCCGCGACGGTGTCGACGGTGAGCACCTGCTGCACGTCGCCCGGGGTGACGCCGGAGGCCGAGACGCCCTGCCCGCCGATCGTCAGCCAGACGGCCTGCTGGGGCGAGGCGGCGGTGACGCCGTCGGCCTTCTCCAGGGCGGTCAGCGCCGCCTCGTCGAGCGCGTCACCGCTGGCCATCGAGACCATGTAGTCGGCCTTGATGTTGTCCGTGGTCACCTTGTCGACCGCTTGGCCGAGGGTGACGCCGAGCACCGAGATCCCGGTGACGAGGGTGAGGCCGATCGCCAGCGCGGACGCGGTGGCGCCGGTGCGGCGGGGGTTGCGGACGGCGTTCTGCGCGGCCAGCTTGCCGGAGACCCCGAACAGCCGCCGCAGCAGCGGGCGCACCAGGGCGATCACCGGGCGGGACAGCAGCGGGATGAGGACGATGACGCCGATCAGGGCGAGGAACGTGCCGCCCGCGATGAGCAGCTGGCCGTCCGAGCCGGCCTGGGCCGCGCCGCCGCCGATCGCCGCCGTGCCGAGCAGCGTGATGACGCCGCCGATGGTGTTGCGCACGACGAGGGACTTGACCGTGGCCACCGCGTGCGCGCTGTTCATCGCGGCGACCGGCGGGATCTTCGCGGCCCGGCGGGCCGGCAGCCAGGCGGCCAGCACGGTGATCAGGACACCCACGGCGAACGCGGCGACCACCGTGACCGGGGCGATCACCAGCGGCCCAGCCGGGATCTTGCCGCCGAGCAGGCTCATCGCGGAGCGCAGCCCGGTCGCGAGAGCGAGGCCCACCGCGAAGCCCACGACGGAGGCGATGAGGCCGACCACGGCCGCCTCCAGGAGCACCGAGCGCTTGACCTGGCGGCGGGACGCGCCGACGGCGCGCATCAGGGCCAGCTCCTTGGTGCGCTGGGCGACCAGCATGGTGAAGGTGTTGGCGATCAGGAAGACGCCGACGAAGAGGGCGACACCGGCGAAGGCGAGCAGCAGCTTGTTGAGGTCGCCGAGCCCCGCCTCGATGTCCTCGGCCTGCTTGTCCGCGCGCGCCTTGCCGGTCTCGGCCTCGGCGTTCTTCGGCAGCAGCGGCTTCACGGCCGCCAGCAGCTCCTGGTCGGAGGCGCCGGACTTCGCGGCGACGGAGACGTCCTTGAACTCGCCGGGGCGCAGGAACAGCTTCTGCGCGACCGGGGTGTCGAAGAGGACCAGGCTGCCGCCGGCGTTGACCGCGCCGTCCTCGGTGGTGAAGACGCCGGAGAGGGTGTACTCCTTCACCGGCCCGTTGGTGGCGACGCGGACCTTGTCGCCGACCTCGTACTCGCCCTTCTTCGCGGTGTCGCGGTCCAGGGCGACGCTGCCGGGCTCGGTGGGGCCCGTGCCGTCGGTGAAGGCGTACGCGGGGTCCTTGCCGTTCTCGCCGGGGGCGAAGTTGGAGCCGGTGTTGGACCAGCCGTTGCCGATGAGCTTGCCGTCGGGGTCGGCGACCCCGGCGAAGCCGTCGACCCGGCCGGTGGCGGACGCGACGCCGTCCAGGGCCCGGATCTTCGCCAGGGCGGCCTCGTCGACGGCGGCGGTCTCCTTGTCGCGCTGGTCGGCGTGGGTGGTCACGGCGACGGCGATGTCGTCGTAGCTCTTGGCCGACTGGTTGCGGAAGGCGTTTCCGAGGGTGTCGGTGAAGACCAGGGTGCCGGAGACGAAGGCCACGCCGAGCATCACGGCGAGGATCGTCATCAGCAGCCTGGCCTTGTGCGCGAGCACGTTGCGCAGGGCGGTACGGAACATGTCTGTCAGTCCTGGGTGTCTGCCGGCCCGGGGAACGAGGGGCCGGAGGAAGGGGTACGAAGCGCCGGTACGGGCCGGCTCAGCTGGTGCGGCCCTTGGCGTCGAACGCCTTCATCCGGTCCAGCACCCCGTCGGCGGTGGGGTGGATCATCTGGTCGACGATCGCCCCGTCCGCCAGGAAGATGACCCGGTCCGCGTAGGAGGCGGCGACCGGGTCGTGGGTCACCATCACCACGGTCTGGCCCAGTTCGCGCACGGAGTTGCGGAGGAAGCCCAGGACCTCGGCGCCGGAGCGGGAGTCGAGGTTGCCGGTCGGCTCGTCCCCGAAGATGATCTCGGGCTGCGAGGCCAGGGCGCGGGCCACGGCCACGCGCTGCTGCTGGCCGCCGGAGAGCTCGGTGGGGCGGTGCTTCAGCCGGTCGGAGAGGCCCACCATGTCGATGACCCGGTGCAGCCACTCCTGGTTCGGCCTGCGGCCCGCGATGTCCATCGGGAGCGTGATGTTCTCCAGGGCGGTGAGCGTCGGCAGCAGGTTGAACGCCTGGAAGATGAAGCCGATCTTGTCCCGGCGCAACTGCGTGAGCTGCTTGTCCTTGAGCGCGCCCAGCTCCGTCTCGCCGATGCGCACCGAACCGCTGCTGAAGCTGTCGAGTCCGGCGACGCAGTGCATCAGCGTGGACTTGCCGGAGCCCGACGGGCCCATGATCGCGGTGAACTCGCCCTGCGGGAAGTCCACGGTGACCCGGTCGAGAGCGGTCACCCGGGTCTCGCCCTCGCCGTAGACCTTGGACAGTTCCGTGGCGCGGGCGGCCACCGCGGTGGCGCGGTGAGCGGTGGACATGGTGGTCACAGCAGACTCCAGGGTGGGGTGCGTACGGGACGGAGCCCGCCCGGCGGCCCGCCGTGTCGGCGTCGGCCCCGGGTCAGGGGTACCGCTCCATCGTCCCCGCCGGACGGCCACCGGTCGTCACTCCCGGTGCCCGTTCCCGGGGCCCTCTTGAGTCGCATGATCCGCCCGCCGGCGTCCTCCTCGGGTATGACATCCGCCTCCCCGCGGTCTAGGGGGTCTTCCTCGGCGCCCTCGTCGACCCCCGCGGCACCAGGCGGGCCGCCTCGTCCTCGGCCCCCTCCGCGCCGCCGTCCGTGATGAGGGACAGCAGGGTCCGGGCCGCGAGGGCCCCGTACGCCGGGATGTCGCGGCTCAGCGCCGTCAGCGGGGGCCGGACGAGCCGGGAGAGCTGGGAGTCGTCCCAGGCTACGAGCGAGAGGTCGCCCGGCACGTCGAGCCCCATCTCCTGGGCGACCGAGAGCCCGGCGACGGCCATGATGTCGTTGTCGTACACGATCGCGGTGGGCCGCCCGGGCGAGCTGATCAGGCGGCGCGTGGCGTGAGCCCCGTCGTCGCCGGAGTAGCCCGTGTGCACGACGACCGGCTCGCCGAGGCCCAGGTCGGCGCAGACCTCGCGCTGGGCCCGGTCGCGCAGGGCGGTGTGGTTCAGCTCCGGCATCCCGGCGACCCGGGCGACCGAGCGGTGGCCGAGGGCGGCGAGATAGGCGAAGGTGTCGCGGACCGCCGCCGCGTCGTCGGACCAGACGGCGGGCAGCGGACCGGCCGCCGAGGGGTGGCCGATCGCCACGGCGGGCAGGCCGAGTCCGGCGACACCCTCGATACGGGGGTCGGCGCCGCGCAGGTCGGTGAGGAAGACGCCGTCCACCCTGCCCTCGCCCCACCAGCGGCGGTAGACCTCCAGCTCCTGGGCCGGGTCCGTGACGACCTGGAGGAGCAGGGCGCAGCCGCGCGGCGACAGCTCGGACTCGATGCCGCTGATCAGCTCCATGAAGAACGGCTCGACGCCGAGCAGCCGGGCGGGCCGGCACAGCGCGAGGCCCACCGCGTCGGCCCTGGCCCGGGTCAGGGCGCGGGCCGCGCTGTTGGGGCGCCAGCCGATCTCCTGGGCGATGGCCTTGATGGCGGAGCGGGTCGCGGGGGAGACGCCCGGCCGGTCGTTCAGCGCGTAGGACACGGCGACCTTGGACACCCCGGCGCGGGCCGCGATGTCGGCGATCGTGGGGCGGTGCTTGGGCATGCGACCTCGCTTAACCGGTTCGTGCGGCGTCCGCATCCTAGCCGCAGCGGCGGGCGCACATGGCCCCCATCGCCGTTTCCGATCACCCGACCCGGCTGGTCCCTACATGCAATGGGAGCGCTCCCGCACCCTTGACAGGGACATGGGGCGGCCTTAGCTTCACGGCACTTACCCGGTTCAGTAACTCCGCTCGGCAGGGACGGCGGGGAGAAGGAGGGACGATGGGCACGGGATTCCGCGGACGGATCGCGGCCACGCTCGCCGTGATCGCACTCGCCGCCACCGCGTGCACGGGGGGCGGCTCGTCGGGCGGCTCGGGCGGTTCCGGCGGCGGGGGAGGCGGCGCCCTCCCCCGTAACGAGACGCTCTACACCACGGGCACCCAGTGGGGGCCGCCGGCCAACTACAACCCTCTGCACAACTGGGACCACGCCACCGGCACCAAGGGCCTCGTCTACGAGACCCTGTTCCACTTCGACCCCAACGCGGGCAAGCTGACGCCCTGGCTGGCGGAGTCGGGCGGCTGGACCGGGGACAAGACCTACGAGGTGAAGCTGCGCCCCGGCATCAAGTGGTCCGACGGCAAGCCCCTCACCGCGAAGGACGTCGCCTACTCCTACGGGATCGGCAAGATCGAGGCGTCCGCCTTCCACAGCCTGTGGAGCTGGCTCTCCGACGCCGAAGCGGTGGACGCCACCACGGTCCGCTTCACCTTCAAGGACGCCCGCTACCAGGAGTGGGACTTCACGCTCTACGGGCAGCCCGTCGTCCCCGAACACATCTGGGGCGAACGCTCCGAGAAGGAGGTCCTGGACGGCGTCAACGACAAGCCCGTCGGCACCGGCGCGTACACGCTGAAGAGCCACACCCAGGACCGGGTCGTCTGGCAGCGGCGCGACGACTGGTGGGGCGTGAAGGCCCTGTCCATGAAGCCCGCGCCCCGCTACATCGTGGACGTCTCCAACCCCAGCAACGAGGTCGTCATCGGCCAGCTCGGCCAGAACCAGCTGGACCTGAGCAACAACTTCCTGCCCGGCGCCGCCTCCCTGGTCAAGAGCAAGAAGGTCGTCTCGTACTACGACGAACCGCCCTACATGCTCTCCGCCAACACCGCCTGGCTGGTGCCCAACACCACCAGGAAGCCGATGGACGACGCCGCCTTCCGCAGGGCGCTCGCCGCCTCCGTGGACACCGGGAAGATCGTCAAGGGCGTGTACGGGGGCCTGGTCAAGGCCGCCGACCCGACCGGGCTGCTCCCGCAGTGGGACAAGTACATCGACAAGGGCCTCGTCGCGAGCGAGGGCTTCACCTTCGACACCGCCGAGGCCAAGCAGATCCTCGCGGACGCCGGCTACCGGGACACCGACGGCGACGGCCTGGTGGAGAACAAGGACGGCTCGAAGATCAGCCTGAAGCTGGCCGTGCCCACCGGCTGGACCGACTGGATGGAGGCCGCCAAGGTCATCGCCTCGTCCGCCAAGGACGCCGGGATCAAGATCACCACCGAGTTCCCCGACGCCAACGCGCTCAACGAGCAGCGCGGCAAGGGCGCGTTCGACCTCGTCGTGAACAACGAGCGCCAGCTCTCCAGCACCCCGTGGACGTACTACGAGTACATGTTCCAGCTGCCCGTCCAGAAGCAGCAGAACACCGTCAACTTCGGCCGCTACGAGAACGAGGACGCCTGGAAGCTCGTCCAGCAGCTCGGCGCGGTGAAGACCGACGACACCGAGGGCATGAAGAAGGTCATCTCCAAGATCCAGGACATCCAGCTGAAGGAGATGCCCGTCATCCCCCTCTGGTACAACGGCCTGTGGGCCCAGTCCACCACCGGCACCTGGACCAACTGGCCCTCGGACGCGCCCGGAGCGCCCAAGTACGCCCCCGCGATGTGGCGCAACTGGCTGGAGATGGGCGGCTTTGAAGCGCTCACCCAGCTGAAGCCCGCCAAGTGACACGGCAGTTCTGAGAGCGGCCGGTCCCCGGGGGCCCTCCCTCCGGCCGGCCGCTCCCATTCCACGACCGCCCCGCCGTGCGCGCCGACCTGACCGCAGCCCGCACGGCGGGGCTCTCTCCGGGGAGCCCTCTTGCGCCGCTACTTCGCCCGCAAACTACTCATCTACGCGCTGACCTTCGTCGTCGCCGTCACCGTCAACTGGATGATCCCGCGCTTCATGCCGGGCGACCCGGTCGCCGCCATGGTGGCCCGCGCCCGGGTCTCGCAGCCCGAGGCCGTCGAGGCCATGCGCGCCTACTACAACAACCTCTTCGGTTTCGACGAGCCCGTCTGGCAGCAGTACCTGCACTTCTGGAGCGCCCTCCTCCAGGGCGACTTCGGCCTGTCCATCTGGGTGTTCCCCAAACCCGTCGCCGACGTCCTGCTCGACGCACTCCCGTACACCCTCGGGCTGATGATCCCGGCCGTCCTGCTCAGCTGGTTCGTCGGGAACTGGGCCGGAGCGCTCGCCGCCCGCCGCAAGGTGCTCGACAACACCGTGCTCCCGGCCGGTTACCTGCTCACCGCCATGCCCTACATGTGGATCGCCGTCATCCTCGCCTGGGCGCTCGGCTCCAAGGCGGGCTGGTTCCCGCTCTCGGGCGGTTACAGCCTCGACATCCAGCCCAGCTGGTCCTTCGACTTCGCGGCGGACCTGTTCCAGCACTGGGTGCTGCCGTTCCTGTCGCTGTTCCTCGTCGCGCTCGGCGGCTGGGCCATCGGCATGCGCAACATGATCATCTACGAGCTGGAGTCGGACTACTCGAACTACCTCTCGGCCCTCGGCGCACCCCAGCGCCTGATCCGCCGCTACGCCTTCCGCAACGCCGTCCTGCCCCAGATCACCGGACTCGCCCTCCAACTGGGCGTCCTGGTCGCCGGAGCGCTCGTCACGGAGATCGTCTTCGCGTACCCCGGACTCGGCTCGCTCATCCTCGCCGCGATCCAGAACCAGGACTTCTTCCTGCTCCAGGGCGCGTTCCTGTTCATCGTCATCGGCGTCCTGATCGCCAACTTCCTCATCGACGTCGTGTACGTCGTCGTCGACCCCCGCACCCGTACCGGCATGGCAGGAGGCCAGTCATGAGCACCGTGCCCGAACCGGCCACCGAGCCCGCCGCGCCCTCCGCCCCCGCCGCCCGGCCCGGCCGCGAGACGCTGCACTACGCCGTCCGCAACCCGAAACTGCTCATCGGGTTCACCGTCGTCGTGCTGCTCCTGCTCGTCGGGATCATCGGCCCCCCACTCCTCGACAACGCCGACCCCAACGAGTACGTCGGCCCGCAGGCCGCCCCGCCCGACTCCACGTACTGGATGGGCACCACCACCTTCGGGCAGGACGTCTACGCCCAGTTCGTGCACGGGCTGCGCTCGACGTTCCTGGTCGGCGTCGTCGGCGGGGCCATCGCCGCCGTGATCGCCATGCTCGTCGGCTTCCTGGCCGGCTACCGAGGGGGTGCCGTGGACGAGATCCTCAACATGCTCACCAATGTCGTCCTGGTGCTGCCCGCGCTCGCCGTCCTGCTGATCATCAACGCGTACCTCGGGGTGCGCTCGGTGCCCGTGCAGGGCCTGTTCATCGGGCTGACCTCCTGGCCGTGGGCGGCCCGGGCCATCCGGGCGCAGACCTTCTCGCTGCGCACCCGCGAGTTCGTGGACCTCGCCCGGCTCAGCGGGAGCGGCACCTGGCGGATCATCTTCCGCGAGATCGCGCCCAACATGAGCTCGTACCTCTTCATGATGTTCATCCTGCTGTTCGGCGGCTCGGTCCTGGTCGCCTCCTCGCTCGACTTCATCGGGCTCGGCCCCACCGAGGGCGTCTCCCTCGGCCTGATGCTGCAGAGCGCCCAGCAGTGGAGCGCCCTCCAGCTCGGCATGTGGTGGTGGTTCGTTCCGCCAGGCGCCGGGATCACCGCGATCGTCGGAGCGCTGTACGTCGCCAACGTCGGCCTCGACGAGGTCTTCAACCCCAAGCTGCGGGAGGCATGACCATGACCGCGACCGCTCCGGGAGGTCTGAGCGCATGACCCTGACCGTGACCGACCTCCGGGTCCACTACCGCACCCTGCGCGGTGAGGTACGGGCCCTGGACGGCGTCTCCTTCGACCTCGCCGACGGGGAGATCCTGGGCCTCGCCGGTGAGTCCGGCTGCGGCAAGAGCACGCTCGGCAAGTCGCTCATCCGCCTCGACGGCCGGATGCGGCACGCGGGCGGCACCGTCACGCTCGACGGCGACGACGTGCCCGTGGCCGACGACCGGGCGATGAACGCGTTCCGCTTCCACCGGATCTCGCTCGTCCCGCAGTACTCCATGAGCGCCCTCAACCCGACCCGCCGCATCGGCCGCATGATCCGCGAGCTGCTCGCGTCGCGCGGCGCGAGCGTGGACACCGCCGAGCTGCACCGCAGGCTCGACCTGGTGGGCCTGGACCACGAGGTCCTGGACCGCTATCCGATCGAGCTGTCCGGCGGGATGAAGCAGCGCACCGTCATGGTGATCTCCACCCTGCTCGACCCGTCCGTCCTCATCGCCGACGAGGTCACCTCCGCGCTCGACGTCTCCACCCAGCGCGCCGTCGTCGGCGCGCTCACCGGGCTGCGCGACAAGGGCCTGGTCACCAGCATGATCTTCGTGACCCACGACCTCGGGCTCACTTCGCACATCGCGGACTCCATCATGGTCATGTACGCGGGCAAGCTCGCCGAGAAGGCGCCCACGAAGACCCTGACGACCGAGCCCCGCCACCCGTACACCAAGCTCCTGCTCGGCGCGCTCCCCGAGGTCGGGGCCCGGCACGCCGACCGCCCCCTCCAGGGCATCGCCGGCGCCCCGCCCTCGCTCCTGAACCCCCCGGCCGGCTGTCGTTTCCGCGACCGCTGCCCCGTCGCGGACGAGCGCTGCGCCGAGGAGCCCCCGGTCGTCGAGATCGCCCCCCGCCACTCCGTCGCATGCTGGAAGGTCTGATGCTGAGCCTCGACCACGTCACCAAGACCTACCGGGCCGGGGCGTTCGGCGGTGGCTCCGTCACCGCCGTCGACCGGGTCTCCTTCACCGCCGCGCCCGGCGAGGTCGTCTCCCTCATCGGCGAGAGCGGCAGCGGCAAGTCCACCATCGGCCGCATGATCCTCGGCCTCACCGGCGTCAGCTCCGGCACCCTCACCCTGGACGGGCAGCGGGTGCGGCCCGGCAAGGACTTCTACCGCCGCGTCCAGGGCGTCTTCCAGGACCCGTTCTCCTGCTACAACCCCGTCTTCCGCGCGGACCGCGTCTTCGACCTGGTCCGCCGCGCGTACCACCCGGGCGTCCGCGACGCGGAGTGGGCCGACCGCGTCGAGAAGGCGGTACGCGATGTGCGCCTGGACCCCGCGCAGGTCCTCGGCCGCTACCCGCACCAGCTCAGCGGCGGCCAGCTGCAACGCCTGCTCATCGCCCGCGCCCTCCTGCTCGACCTGAGCTTCCTGGTCGCCGACGAGATCACCAGCATGCTCGACGCCTCCACCCGCATCGACGTCCTCAACCTCCTGGCCGGGCTCAAGGAACGCGGACTGGGCGTCCTCTACATCACGCACGACCTCGCGCTCGGCACGTACCTGGCGGAGAAGACCGTGGTGCTGCGCCGGGGCCGGGTGGTCGAGCGCGGCGACACCCGGCAGGTCTTCGGCAACCCCCTCCATCCGTACACCCGCACGCTGCTCGCCGCCGTGCCCCGCCTCAACCAGCCGTGGGACCCGCCGGAGCCGGTGCGGTCGTGCGCCTTCCACGAGGGGGGTGGGGGGGGGGGGGGGGGGGGGGGGGG
>NZ_JBMNDO010000078.1:0-38125 GCF_052542855.1 Streptomyces sp. SAS_281 | reverse complement strand
CCCCCCCCCCCCCCCCCCCCCCCCCCCCCCCCCCCCCCCCCCCCCCCCCCCCCCCCCCCCCCCCCCCCCCCCCCCCCCCCCCCCCCCCCCCCCCGCCCCCGTACGCACCGCACCAGCAATCCGTACGAAGGAGCCGCACACATGCCACCCCGCACCCGCCGCCGGGCGAGACCCGCCACCGCCGTGCTGGCCGCCGCCACCGTGGTGGCCGGCCTGCTCGCCGGGGCCGTCCCGTCCACGGCGGCACCGGCCGCCGACGAACCGGCACCGGTCGCCGTCGACCGCTTCGAGGGGGAGGTGCCCTTCGCCAACCAGCCGGCCGAGGGCATCTTCACCTGGGGCGGGGACGCCGACGACCCGCCCACCCTGGCGCTGAAGGACCGGTCCGACGCCCCCGAGGGCGCCAAGGTCCTCGAAGGCACCTACGACATCAGCGGCTACGGCGGCTTCAGCCACGACTACGCCGCCGACGCGCAGCCGCACGACTGGTCCGCCCACAAGGGCATCCGCTTCTGGTGGTACGGCCAGAACACCGCGCCGCTGCCGCCCGGTTCGGGCAAGCGGATCGCCTTCGAGATCAAGGACGGCGGCGCCAACGGCGAGGCGTCCGAGCTGTGGACCACCTCGTTCACCGACGACTGGGAGGGCTGGCACCTCGTCGAGATCCCGTTCGCCGACTTCACCTACCGGGGCGACTACCAGCCCGTCGGCGGCATCGACCAGGTGCTCGGCCTGAACGAGATGTGGGGGTACGCCCTCACCCTGCCGCCCGGCGCCCCCGGAAAGTTCGCCATGGACGGCGTCGAGGTGTACGGCAAGGCCGACGCGGCCCTGAAGGCGAGCGTCGTCACCGAGGCGGCGGTGGTCCCGGTGAAGCAGGGCGCGTCCGCGTCCCTCGGCTTCACGCTCACCACGACCGGTTCCGCCCCGCTGGAGGAGCCCGTCACCGTCGCGTACGAGACGAAGGGCGGCACGGCCGAGTCCGGCACCGACTTCACGCCGGTCAGCGGCACGTACACCTTCCCCGCGGGCACCGCGTCCGGCACCACCCACCAGGTGGAGATCGCGACGAAGAAGGTCCCCGGTGCCGCCACCGCGAAGACCGTCCCGCTGGAGCTGACGGTCACCGGCGCCCGGCCGCCGAAGGAGAACCCGCAGGCCGTCATCGACGCCCACGGGCTGCCGTACCAGAACCCCAAGCTGCCGGTGAAGAAGCGCGTCGCCGACCTGCTCGCCCGGATGTCGCCCGCCGAGAAGGCCGGCCAGATGACCCAGGCCGAGCGCAACGCGCTCTCCTCGCAGGGCGACATCGCGACCTACGACCTCGGCTCGCTGCTCTCCGGCGGCGGCTCGGTCCCCGCGCCCAACACCCCCGAGGCGTGGGCGAAGATGATCGACGGCTACCAGCTGCGCGCCCAGGCCACCCGCTTCCAGATCCCGCTGATCTATGGCGTGGACGCGGTGCACGGCCACAACAACCTGGTCGGCGCGACGGTCATGCCGCACAACGTCGGCCTCGGCGCCACCCGCGACCCGAAGCTGGCCGAGAGGACCGGTGCCGTCACCGCGAGCGAGGTCCGCGCGACCGGCGTCCCGTGGGACTTCGCACCCTGCCTCTGCGTCTCGCGCGACGAGCGCTGGGGCCGCTCCTACGAGGCGTACGGTGAGGACCCGGCCCTCGTGAAGTCCCTGGAGACCGTGATCCAGGGCATGCAGGGCGCGGCCGACGGCAAGGACCTGGACCGCAACGACAAGGTGCTGGCCACCGCCAAGCACTACGCCGGCGACGGCGGTACGGAGTACGGCTCGTCCACCACCGGTTCGTACACGACCGACCAGGGCGTCACCAAGGTCACCCGGCAGGAGCTGGAGGCCGTCCACCTCGCGCCCTTCGCGGACGCGGTCGAGCGGGGCGTCGGCACGGTCATGCCGTCCTACTCCTCGCTCGACATCATCGGGGACGACCAGGGCCCGGTGAAGATGCACGGCGACGCCGAGATGATCAACGGTGTCCTCAAGGACCGCATGGGCTTCGAGGGCTTCGTCATCAGCGACTACAAGGCGATCGACCAGCTCCCCGGTGACTACGCGAGCGACGTGCGCACGTCCGTCAACGCCGGGCTCGACATGATCATGGTCCCGACCGAGTACAAGGACTTCACGAAGACGCTCCAGGACGAGGTCACCGCGGGCCGCATTCCGCAGTCCCGGATCGACGACGCGGTCGCCCGCATCCTGACCCAGAAGTTCAAGCTGGGCCTCTTCGAGCAGCCGTACGCCGACACCGCCAACCTGGAGAAGATCGGTTCGGCGGAGCACCGGGCAGTGGCCCGCGAGGCCGCCGCCAAGTCGCAGGTGCTGCTGAAGAACGACGGCGGCGTGCTGCCGCTGAAGTCCTCGCAGAAGGTGTACGTGGCCGGCTCCAACGCCGACGACATCGGCAACCAGGCCGGTGGCTGGACCGTCAGCTGGCAGGGCTCGTCCGGCGCCATCACCCCGGGCACGACGATCCTGTCCGCCATGAAGAAGGACGCCGCGTCCGTCACGTACTCCAAGGACGCCTCCGCCGACACCGCCGGCTACGACGTGGGTGTGGTGGTCGTCGGCGAGACCCCGTACGCGGAGGGCGTCGGTGACGTCGGCAACGGGCACGACCTGAAGCTGTCCGACGCCGACCGCGCCGCGATCGACAAGGTCTGCGCCGCGATGAAGTGCGCCGTCCTGATCGTCTCGGGCCGCCCCCAGCTCATCGGGGACCAGCTCGACGGCATCGACGCGCTGGTGGCGTCCTGGCTGCCGGGCTCCGAGGGCGACGGCGTCGCCGACGTCCTCTTCGGCAAGCGGGCCTTCACCGGGCAGCTCCCGGTGACCTGGCCCAAGTCCGAGGCGCAGCTCCCGATCAACGTGGGCGACGCGTCGTACGACCCCCAGTTCCCGTACGGCTGGGGTCTCACCACGCTGAAGAAGCCCCCGGCCGGCGGCGAGGTCACGCTCACCCTGCTCGGCGTGGCCGCACAGGTCGCGGAGCGCGCCGGCCTCGGCCGGACCGAGGTGGGCCGGGAGATCGTCGGCCAGGCCCGGCTGCTGGTCCAGCAGAAGACCGGCGGCAAGCTGACGGAGAAGGTGTCCAAGCCGTTCGCGGACGCCGACCACCTGCTGCTCACCGGTGATCTGACCGGTGCCGTGGCGAAGCTCAGGACCGCCTACCGGGCCGCCTGAGGACGCGGGACGGGCGGGCGGTCTCCAGGAGGCCGCCCGCCCGTTTCGTACGTGTGTGCGCTAGCTTGGGAGTATGCGGAACAGGCCGTTCTTCGTCTCGACGGCCCCGGCGGCGCTCCTGGCGGGGCTCTTGGCCGTGCTGTCCGCCCTCGCCCTCTTCCTGGCTCCGGCGGCGGCCCCGGCCGCACCGGCCGCGACCGGCGCCTCCACCGTGAACGACGTCGCCCAGGCCCTGCGCAAGGGGCCCGTCTACGTCGACCCGGCCGCGTCCGACCAGCTCTCCCGCAGCCAGGCCGCGGCCCTGAGCAAGAAGATCGAGGACGCGGATAAACCGGTCTTCGTGGCGGTGCTGCCGAACACCGCCGCCTTCCCCGAGGACACCGTGCTGCGCACCCTGCGCGCCGAGACCGGCATCACCGGCGTCTACGCGATCCGCCTCGGCGACGGCTTCAGCGCGGGCGCCGACCCCCGGGTCATGTCCCGGAACGCCGTCATCAACCTCACCGCGGCCGTGAAGACCCCCGGCGCGGACACCGACGCGGCGACCCAGCTCAACACCTTCGTGGACCGCGCCCTCGAACAGGCCCGGGGCAGCGCCCCCGCCTCCTGGCGCGGCGGCGACCACTCCGCGTCGAACGGCGGCTCGGCCTACGTCGGCCTGGCCGTGACCGGGGCCGTGGTCGTCCTCGGCGGGGCCGCCGCGTACACGGTCGTACGCCGCAACCGCAGGCGCAAGGAGGAAGAGGAGCGGGTCGCCCTCGACAGGCTGCGGGTGGTCGTGGACGAGGACATCACGGCGTACGGGGAGACCCTGGAACGGCTCGACTTCCACCCGGCGGAGCCCGGCGCGGACGACGCGATGCGCGCCGACTACGAACGCGCCCTCGACTCCTACGAGAGCGCGAAGTCCCGGATGGCCGGCGCGGAACACCCCTCGGACGTGCGCGGGGTGACCCAGGCCCTGGAGGACGGGCGGTACTCCCTGGCCGCGCTCGACGCCCGTCGCTCCGGCCGCGAACTGCCGACCCGCCGCCCGCCCTGCTTCTTCGACCCGCGCCACGGACCCTCGGTCGCGGACGTCCGCTGGGCCCCCGCGGGCGGCAGCGTCCGGGAGGTCCCGGTGTGCGCGGCGGACGAGGTCCGGCTGAACGAGGGCGAGGACCCGATGAGCCGCACGGTCGAGGTGGGCGACGGCACCCGCCGCCCGTACTGGGAGGCGGGCCCGGCCTACGGCCCGTGGGCGGGCGGCTACTTCGGCGGCGGGCTGCTGCCGGGCCTCCTGGTCGGGACCATGCTCGGCTCGATGCTCGCCACCCCGGCGTACGCGGCGGACTACGGGGGCGGCGACTACGGCGGGGGCGGTGACTTCTCCGGCGGCGACTTCTCCGGCACCGACTTCGACTCGTCCGGCTTCGGCGGCGGCGGTTTCGGAGACGGGGGAGGCTTCGGCGGCGACGGCGGCGGTTTCGGCGGCGGCGGGGACTTCGGCGGCGGGTTCTGACGCGGAGGGCCGGGCACCCCGTGCCAGAATCGAGCGCATGAGCGATTCGGTTGCGGGGCCCATGGCCCGGCTGGTGCACCGCCGCTGGCGCGACCGGGAAGCGCCCGACGGCGACTTCATCGTGTTCGCCGACGGCTCCCTGCGCGTGATGGATCTCCTGCGGGCGCAGCCGCCCGACCGGCCCGGCGATCCGTGGGCCGAGAGCTGGCACTGGCTGGAGATCCTGCGGGCCACCGAGTGGAGCACGGACGACTGGGTGGAGGTCGAATCCACCCGCGCCACCCACGTCCACGGGGGAAGCCGGGCCTCGGCGGGCGAGTCCGCCCACCACGGCTCCATCGGCTGGGTCGCGTTGATGCGGGACGACGAGGAGAGCACCCTCGAATGGCTCGCCGTCTCCCGCTGGTCCGACCCGTTCCACCACGTCACCCTGGACGACGCGGCGGTGACCGCGGTCAGCACCGCCGGCCGCGTCTGGACCTTCCCCCGCGACGCGCCCCAGAACGTGGAGATCGCCGTCGACCCGGGCGCGCGCCCCTGAGGCGGGCACCGGACGCGGGTCCGGGCCGCGGGGGACGGCCCCCGCGGCCCGGACGTGGTGGGACGGCTGCCCCGCAGGCTCAGCCGCGCCCGCCGTGCGCGCGCTCGAACGCGGCGAAGGCCGCCTCCTGGCGCCACTCGGTCGCCGCCTTCGGGCTGCCCGCGAGGTAGTCCGCGCAGCGCGCGCTCGGGCGGCCGTCACCGGGGCGGTCGGCCCGGCAGGCCGCCACCACGCGGTAGCCGGAGGGCGCGGAGCCGGTGGCCCACAGGCTGCGGCCGTCGCGGAAGGCGTACTCCAGCGAGGCGCGGGCCAGGTCCTTCAGCTCGGTGTACGAGAGGCGGTACGTCTTCGAGGCGTACTGGTACTCGTGGCTGATGTCGATCCGGGAGACGCCCGGGTCGTCCGTGGAGAGCACGATCGGCACGCCGTAGCGGCGGTACGCGTTGAACGGGTGGTCGTCGCCCGCGATGCCGAGGATCTGCTTGTTGCTGGAGAACGGCACCTCGACGGCCACGTGCCGCCGCGCCATGGTGCGGGCCAGTGCGCGCCAGTCGTCCTCGTGGACCAGGTCGACGCCGTGGCCGATGCGCTCCGCCCCGGCGACCCGCACCGCCTCGTTGATGTGGAAGGTCAGGTCCTCCGGCTTGACCAGGCCCGGCGCCAGCTCACCGGCGTGCAGGGTGAGGTGGGCGCCCGGGTACTGGCCGCGCAGGTACTTCAGCATCCGCATCTGGAGGCTGTAGTTCTCCAGCGAGCTGTCCCAGTCCTCCGGCTGTACGAGGTTGACCGCGACGAACCTCGGGTCGCGCTCGGCCAGCCGCATGCCGACCACCATCTGCGTGAAGACGCGGGCCGGGGAGCTGCCCCGGGAGACCTGCGAGATCCACCGGACCGGCAGCTTGCAGGCGGGGGCGGGGCGCGGGGTGTCGCAGTGCGCGGCCTCGCGGAACTGGACGTCGGTGTCGTCGGCCTCCTGGACCGCCTCGTCGATGACCTTGTCCAGCTTGCCGCCGGCGGCCAGCTTGCGGTGGAACGCGGCGAGGTCGGCGTCGTAACCCACCGCGTCGGCCAGCTTCTTGGCGCTCTCGGAGGCCGGGCTGACCATCGTCTCCAGGTAGAACTGGTTCTGCTTGACCACGGTGTCGGCGACGTTGGCGAGCATCTTGCCCCGGGCGTACCAGGTGGCCATGCCGAACTTGCCGAAGGTGTCGAAGAAGTGGTCGTGCCCGGACTCGTCGGCCGGGAAGTCCTGCATCGACCAGGCCCGGATGATCTGCTGCCGGAACGCGGCGTCGGTGCGCGCGTCGGCGGCGGGCCGGCTGCCCGGGGCGCACGGCGAGGCCACGGCGGTCATCGTCGCGTCGATGCAGAGCCCCTGCTCGATCGCGAGCTGGAGCAGGTATTCGGTGGTCACCGCGCCGGAGAGGTGGTTGTGCAGGTCACCGCCCTTGGGCAGCTCCTTGAAGAACGCCCGCAGCCGCGCGGGCCGGTCCCGCAGCGCGTCCAGGTAGGCGGCGGTACGGCGTTCGGCGGGCGTCACCGGGCGCGGCGCCGCGTAGGCGGTGGAGCGGACGGCGCTGTCGCGCGCGGGAGCGGCGGCGGTCGCGGGGAGCGCCGGGACCAGGCTCAGCAGGGCGAGAACGCCGCCGAACCCGGCCAGCACAGGGGACTTGGGACGGCGGACCGTCCGGTTGGTAGAGATCACCGAGGCATGATCGCGCTCGCCAACGTCAATTGCCCGTGAATCATGCCTTTGGGAGGGAACGTCCACCCGATCGAGTGGCGACGCCGTGCGGAAAGTTCTGCCGGACCGCGGCCGTTCGCCCAGCTCACGCGGACGGTGATGGGTCTAGACCACTAACGAGGAGTGGAAACCATTTACCGGAGGGCGGCTTCTGTGGCTCACTGTGTCGTGTTCGCGACAAGTAGACGCGCGTAGATCCATGCGTGAAGCGTCGCGTGGATCCATGCGTGAAGCGTGCTGCCCGAGCGGCCGGACGACGGCCGTTCCCCCCACCAGCAGGAGGCTCCTCATGACCACTCGCAAGAGACTCACCGCGGCCGGTGTCCTCGGTACGAGCGCGGCGCTGCTGCTCGGCCTGATGTCCGGCACCGCCTCGTCGGCGCCCCGCCACGACAACCCCGTCCCGCTCGGCAAGGGCTACATGGGCGTCGGCTACGTCCAGGACAGCAAGGGCTTCAAGCCGGACGCCCGCCAACTGGACCTCGGCGCACAGCCGGACGCCGGCCTCAAGGCGACCCCCGAGGGCATCGACGTCTCCAGCTGGCAGGGCGGCATCAACTGGAGCTCCGTGCGCGGCGCGGGCATCGAGTTCGCCTGGATGAAGGCCACCGAGGGGCTGACGTACAAGGACCCGACGTTCAGCGCCAACTACCTGAACGCCTACAACGCGGGCGTCATCCGGGGCGCCTACCACTACGCCCGCCCGGACGTCTCCGGCGGCGCGGCCCAGGCCGACTTCTTCGCGAGCAACGGCGGCGCCTGGTCCCGCGACAACCTCACGCTCCCGGGCGTGCTGGACATCGAGGGCACCTGCTACGGCTACTCGCAGGCGTCCATGCAGCAGTGGATCCTCGACTTCTACAACCGGTACAAGGCCCGCACCGGCCGCGACGTCGTGATCTACACCAGCCCGAGCTGGTGGAACACCTGCACCGGCGGCTGGAGCGGCATGTCCGCCCGCAGCCCGCTGTGGGTCGCGCACTGGACCACCGGCACTCCCAGCATCCCGTCGGGCTTCCCCTACTACACCGTCTGGCAGTACAGCTCCACCGGCTCGGTGAGCGGCGTCTCCGGCAACGTGGACCGGGACCGCTTCGGCGGCGACCGCTCCCGCCTCCTCGCCCTGGCGAACAACACGCCGTGAACGTAAACGTATAGGTGCACGCGCCGGAGCGGCCGGGTCAGGCCGCTCCGGCCCCCGCCCGCCCCCACGACCGTTCACGAAGGAGCACCTCATGACCCCACCCCTGAGCAGGCGCGGCGCCCTGATCGCCGGGGCCGCGGCCCTCGCCGGAGGTCTGGGCCCGGCGGCCGGAGCGGCGGAGGCGGCCCTCCGGCCGCCGGAGAGCACGCGCCCCCGCTTCTCCGCCCTGTCGCCCCTCCAGCGCGCCGGGCAGCGCGTCATCCACTCCTACCCGGGCCTCACGCCCCCCGCGTCCCTGATGACGTCCATCGAGCAGGGCCACACGGCGGGTGTCATCTTCTTCGGCGAGAACATCCAGAACCTGACGCAGATCGAGGGCGTGATCCGCTCGATGAACGCGGCCCGCGCCTCGTCACCCGTCCAGGCGCCGCTGCTCCTCATGACCGACCAGGAGGGCGGCCTGATCCGCCGCCTGCCGGGGGAGCCCGTCAAGTCCGCCAAGGACGTCGGCGCCTCCGCCGATCCGCACTACTGGGCCGACTTCACCGGCAGCGGCGCGGGCCTCAACCTCGCGGGCGTCGGCATGAACGTCAACCTGGCCCCGGTCCTCGACGTCTACCGCAAGGACGGCGACTTCACCGACCAGTACGAGCGCTCGTACAGCAAGTCGGCCGCCGCGGTGGCCAGTTGCGGGGCGGACTTCATCACCGCCCAGCAGCGTGAGGGCGTCGCCGCGACCGCCAAGCACTTCCCGGGCCTGGGCCCGGCGACGGCGAGCCAGAACACCGACCTGCGGTCCGTGACGATCTCCACCTCCGCCACCACTCTCCGCAGCGTGGACGAGGCCCCGTACCGGGACGCGATCGCGGCGGGCGTCAAGCTCGTCATGCTCTCCTGGGCGGTCTACACGGGCCTGGACTCCGCCCGCCCCGCCGGTCTCTCCCCGACCGTCGTCGGCGAGCTGCGCAACCGCCTCGGCTTCAAGGGCGTCACCGTCACCGACGCGCTGGAGGCCGGTGCGCTCTCGTCCTACGGCAGTACGTCGCAGCGCGCCGTGAAGGCCGCCGCCGCCGGGATGGACCTGCTGCTCTGCTCGGCGCGCAGTGTCTCCCAGGGCGACGAGGCGGTGGCCGCCCTGGCCGACGCCCTGGGCGACTCCCTGGACCCGGCGGCCTTCGACGCGGCGGCGGCCCGCGTGAACGCCCTGCGCGCGGGGCTGTGAGGCCCTGAATTACGCAGATGACCGACGCGCCCGTACCGTCGCCCGCACCCGGCAGCTCCGCCGACGTCGTCCGCACGTGGGACGCCCGCGCGGAGCACTACCTCCAGCTCTTCCGGTACGAGTTGGAGGCGAAACCGTACGACCTGGAGGTGCTGCGCGCGTTCGCGGAGCGGGTCGGGGGGGGCGGCCGGGTGTACGACGCGGGCTGCGGGCCCTGCGGCCACGTCACGGCCCTCCTCGCGGCCTACGGTCTCGACACGCTGGGCATCGACCTCTCGCCCCGCTGCGTCGCGCTCGCACGCCGGGAACAGCCCGGGTGCCGATTCGCCGTCATGGACCAGGGCGCGATCACGGGCGGCCCGCTGGACGGCCTCGTCGCGTACTACTCGCTCCACGACCAGCCCAGACGCCGGCTGCCCGGCACGATGGCGTCCTGGGCCGCCGCGATACGCCCCGGCGGTCAGCTCCTGATCGTGGCGAAGGAGGGTACGGGGGACGGTGTCATCGACGACCCGCTGGGCAGCGAACTCCGGGTGTACTGGGCGGAGCACACCGCGTACGAGCTCCGCAGGGCGGCCGACGAGGCGGGCTTCGGCACCGACGACTGCACGGTTCGCGAGGCGTACGAGGACGAGATACCCGCCCGTCGCGTGTACCTCACGGCGACGAGGCGTGAGACGTTCGCCCGGAGGAAGGCGGGACGGTGAGCACGGGGCCGTCGGTCACCTGGGAGTCCCGGATGTGCGCGGCGGCGGGGTGCGCGGCGGCCTCGACGCAGTCGCCGCCTTGGCTGCCGCCCGACTCGCCCCAGTCGTAGTGTCCGGGCTGTTTTTGCCGCACCGGCAAGGATGTTTGCCGGGGCGGGGGGCGGCGCGCACCATCTTCCGTAGATGGAGGAGGTTCGCATGAGCGACAACACGCAGATGTACGACGTAGTGGTGATCGGCGGCGGGGCCGCCGGGCTGAGCGGGGCGCTGGCCCTCGGGCGGGCGCGGCGCTCCGTGCTCGTGATCGATTCCGGCAGCCCGCGCAACGCGCCCGCGTCGCACGTGCACAACTACCTGGGCCGCGAGGGCACCCCGCCCGGCGAACTGCTGGCGATCGGCCGGGACGAGGTCGCCGGGTACGGGGTGGAGGTCGTCACGGGCGAGGTGACCGCGGCCGAGCGGCTGCCGGAGAACGCCGGGTTCCGGGTCGTACGCGGGGACGGGACGGCCGTCACGGCGCGGCGGCTGCTGGTCACGACGGGGCTGGTGGACGAGCTGCCGCCCGTCCCGGGCCTGGCCGAGCGGTGGGGGCACGAGGTGCTGCACTGCCCGTACTGCCACGGCTGGGAGGTGCGCGACGCGGCGATCGGTGTCATCGCCGTCAGTGCCATGGCCGTGCACCAGGCTTTGATGTGGCGGCAGTGGAGCGAGGACGTCACGCTCTTCCTGCACCAGGGCCCCGAGCCCTCCGAGGAGGAGTACGAGCAGCTGGCGGCGCGCGGCATCGCGGTCGTGGACGGCGAGGTCGCCGGGCTCGAAGTGAGCGACGACCGGCTGACCGGCGTACGGCTCGCGGGCGGCCGGGTGGTCGAGCGGGCGGCCGTCGTCGTCCAGCCGAGGTTCACGGCGCGCTCCGGCGTACTGGAGAGCCTGGGGCTGCGGCCCGTACCGCTGGAGATGGGCGGGCACACCGTCGGCTCGTACATCGAGGCGGACCCGACCGGCGCCACGGCGGCGACCGGGGTGTGGGTCGCCGGCAATGTCACCGGTCTCATGGACCAGGTGATCGGCGCGGCGGCGGCCGGGCTCAAGGCGGGCGCGGCCATCAACGGGGACCTCATCACGGAGGACACCAGGCGCGCGGTGGAGGCCCGCAACGCGCCCTCCGACGCGGAGATGTGGGACAACCGCTACCGCGAGAGCCACCGCATCTGGAGCGGGAAGCCCAACACCGTGCTCGTCCGCGAGGTCGAGGGCCTGGCGCCGGGCCGGGCGCTGGACCTGGGCTGCGGGGAGGGCGCGGACGCGGTCTGGCTGGCGGGCCGGGGCTGGCAGGTCACCGCGACGGACATCTCGCGCGTGGCGCTCGCCCGGGCCGCCGAGCACGCGGCGGAGGCCGGGGTCGCCGACCGGGTGGACTGGCGGTTCCACGACTTGGGCGTGACGTTCCCCGAAGGGGAGTACGACCTGGTCTCGGCGCAGTTCCTGCACTCCATGGGCGATCTGCCCCGCGAACGCATCCTGCGCCGGGCGGCCCGTGCGGTAGCCCCGGGCGGGGTGCTGCTGATCGTGGGGCACGCGGGCTTCCCGTCCTGGGACCACCACCACGCCGACATGGAGCTGCCGACCCCGGACGAGGTGCTGGCCTCGCTGGAACTGCCGGAAGGGGAGTGGGAGGTGCTGCTCAGCGACGAGCACGAACGCGTCCAGAACGACCCGGACGGCAACCCCACCACCCGTACGGACAACGCCCTGAAGGTCAGGCGGCGTTGAGCTCGCGTATAGGACCTGTTCTGTCCTAATCGGCCCGTACTGTCGTTCCTGACGGCGGAACAGGAACGACGGAAGGCACCATCATGAGCGCCAACGAGACGGCCATCGCGAACACGGGCTCGGACGAGCGGGCGGATTTCCTGCAGTCGCTGGGCCAGCACCGGCACTTCCTGCGGTTCACCACCCGTGACCTGACCGACGAGCAGGCCGGGCAGCGGACCACGAAGAGCGAGCTGTGTCTCGGCGGCCTCGTCAAGCACGTGACCTCGGTCGAGCGGGGCTGGGCGGCGTTCATGGTGGAGGGTGCCGCCGCGATGCCGGACTTCACCGCGATGACCGAGGCCGACTTCGCGAAGCGGGCCGACGATTTCAGGATGCTGCCGGGCGAGACGCTGGCGGGCGTGCTCGACGCCTACGAGAAGGTGGCGGCGGAGACCGACGAGCTGGTCGCCTCGCTGCCGGACCTGGGTGTCTCGCACGCCCTGCCGAAGGCCCCCTGGTTCGACGGGGACGCGAAGTGGACGGCCCGCCGCGTGCTGATGCACATCATCGCGGAGACCGCGCAGCACGCCGGCCACGCGGACATCATCCGGGAATCCCTGGACGGTTCGAAGTCCATGGGCTGAGCGGTCGGCGCACCGGCGGCACAATGGCGCGCATGGATGCCGAAGTCGCCGCGCTGACAGGGGCCGCCGTCGGCTCGCTCGCCACGCTGGGGGCGGCCTTCGTCGCCGGGCGGACGGCGGCGCGCTCCCAGTACGACCAGTGGCGCAGGCAGCACCGCAGGGACGCGTACGTGTCTTACCTGGGGGCGCTGCACGACCGGGACATCGCCCTGGACGCCGTGTTCGAGGCGCTGCGGCCCGAGCGGCCGGATCTGGGGGCGGTGGACGAGCGGGTGGCGACGTTCGTCGGCCTGGCACGCGAGGTGCACCGGGCCGCCGAGGTCGTCCTCGTGGAGGGGCCGGCCGCCATGGCGGCGGCGGTCGACCGGGTGGGCCGGGCGTCCGGCGAGCGGGCCGGGCTCATGCGGCGGATGGTCGCGGACGCCCGCGCCGGCGACACCACGCACAAGGCCGCGCACACCGCGTCGGCCGCCCGGCACGACGAGGCCCTTCACCAGGCGGTGAAGGGCCTTCGCGCCGATGCCGCGCGGGTGCTGGACGCGCCGCGCTGACAGCGTCACGCCTGCGGGGCGGCCTTGATCGCGGAGATGTCGAAGTTCAGCTTCACCTTGTCGCTGACCATGACGCCGCCGGTCTCCAGCGCCGCGTTCCAGGTCAGGCCCCAGTCGGAGCGCAGGATCTCGGCGCTGCCCTCGAAGCCGACGCGCTCGTTGCCGTAGACGTCCTTGGCGGAGCCGTTGAACTCCAGGTCGATGGCGAGCGGGCGGGTCACGTCCTTGATGGTCAGGTCGCCGGTGACGCGGTACGTGTCACCGCCCAGCTGCTCGGCGGAGGTCGAGCGGAACGTCATCAGGGGGAACTTCTCGGCGTCGAAGAAGTCACCGCTCACCAGGTGGCCGTCGCGGTCCTTGATGCCGGTGTCCACACTGGCGATCTTCACGTCGATCGAGGCGGTGGAGTTGGCCGGGTCGCTGCCGTCGAGCTTCAGGGAACCCTCGTGCTCGGCGAAGGAGCCCCGCACGTTGGTGACCATGGCGTGACGCACGGTGAAACCGATGCTGCTGTGAGCCGGGTCGATCGTGTAGTCGCCCGTCAGAGCGGCCAGGGCGGGGTCGACGTCGGCCGTGGTCGTGGCGGCGGCGGTGGCGTCGGACTTGCGGTTGAACAGAGCCATGGCTCCTCCTCGGGACCGGGCCGAGCGGACTCGACCTGTTGTTTAACCTTCAACGACATTCACTGTAGGCCCATCTTGTTCAAAGTTCAACATCTACTCCGAGGATTGTCGCGACACCCGTCATCTGTTCACGCGGCCGTTACGCGAGGCCCCCTGGCGACGCGCGTAGAACTGAGGCACTATCTCCCTGCCCCTTTGTCATGCACAGGAGGAGAGTCCCCCCATGGTCTTCCACGCGCCCCATGTCTCCCGGATGACGCTGCGCCCCGTCCTGACCGCGCTCGCCCTGGTGCTCGGCGTCCTCTTCGCCCCGGGCTTCGGCCTGGTGAGCGGCACGACCGACGCGTACGCCGTCACCAAGCTCACCCACAGCCAGGCGACCGCCCGCTTCAGCTCGTCCGGCATCACCTGGTCGTCCTCCGGCGGCTGCTCCGACCGCTACAACTCCACCTGCACCTCGTTCGACCAGCTCAACCTGCCGACCGCCCAGGGTGCCCAGACCCTGAAGAGCGCCACCGGCTGCGCCCTGAACATCACCGGCGGCACGGAGACCGGGCACGCCAGCGGCACGTACTCGCACTGGAACGGCTACAAGCTCGACTTCGGCAAGACCACCTGTCTCACCAACTACGTGAAGAGCGCGTTCAGCTACATCGGCCTGCGCGGTGACGGCGCCCCCCAGTACAAGTCCGGCTCCGGCAACGTCTACGCCGACGAGGGCAACCACTGGGACGTGACGTACTACAACTGCGGCGGCTGCTGACCGCTGCCGCACCCCTACGCAGGACCGCGCCCCCACCCTTCCCGGGTGGGGGCGCGGTCCTGCGCCGACGGTCAGCCCGCCATGTCCAGGGCCCGTCGCGCCTGCGCGACGACACCGGGGTCGGTGACGAAGTGGGTGTCCTGCTCGGCCGACGACCCGCCCGCACCCAGCGGTACCCAGGTGGCGCCTAGCCGGCGCGGCGCGCGGACCTTGGCGGAGAGGTGGACCGAGGCGGCACCGGAGGCGGCCAGCGCCGGGATGTCGGCGAGGCGCACACCGCCGCCTGCCATCACCTCCACCCCCGGGGCGGCGGCGGCCATCGCGGCGATCGTCGCCAGCCCCTCGGCCGCGACGGGCGCACCGCCCGAGGTGAGGACCCGGGTCAGGCCGAGGGAGGGCAGCAGCGCGGCGGTGGCCACCGGGTCCGCGGCCTGGTCGACGGCCCGGTGCAGGGTCACCTCCACCGGGCGGCCCGAGGCGCGGGCCGCGTCCGCGAGCCGGGCGACCGCGTCGGTGTCCAGGGCGCCGTCGGCGGTCAGGGCGCCGATGACGACCCCGGCGGCGCCGGACGCGATGACCGACCGCACCTCGGCGGCCATGAGGGCGACCTCCTCCGCGTCGTGGACGAAGTCGCCGGGCCGGCACCGGACCAGCACCTGCGCCGGCAGCCCCTCCGCCGCGACCGCCTCGACCAGGCCGGCCGACGGGGTCAGACCGCCCAGCTCCAGCGCGGTGCAGAGTTCGACCCGGTCGGCGCCGTTCTCCCGGGCGGCGCGGGCGCCGGCCGGTGAGGTGACGGCGATCTCCAGGGCGGGACGGGGGCTCACTCGTCGTCCCCGGTCAGCGGCTGGTCGGAGGCGGGGATGACGCGGGCCGACAGGTCCGGGTCGGCCATCTCGCGGTCGAAGGGGAACATCGGGCGGCGGATGCGGTGGTGGCCCAGGCGCACCAGGTCCTGGTCCACGCCGCCGGGGGTGAGCGCCATCTTCCAGCCGGCCGACATGTCGAAGAGCTCGGGCTCCAGGTAGCCGATCTTCACGATCACGATGTCGGCGCCACGCGGGTCGAGGTCGAGGTCGGTGAAGTCGTGCTCGTGGTGGTACGGCTTGCGCAGCTCCGTGAGGATGGCGTACACACTGCCCACCCGGATCACGACCTCGGTCCGCGCGTCGCGGTCGCCGTGCCGGACCGAGTGCACCGTGCCGGTCAGGGTGACCGGGCCCGCGTGCCGGTCGTCCACCTCGGCCCCCGCGGTGACCGTGACGGTGGCGCCGACACCGGCGGCGACGGCCGTCGCGACGGCCGTCGGCCCGGGCACCGAGGCGTAGATGACGGTCGGACCGTCCTCCTTCCGGAACTCCGGGCGGGCCAGCAGCCGGGTGAGACCCCAGGTCATGTCACCGGAGCCCCCGGCGGTCGGGTTGTCCCCGGTGTCGCTGACGAAGTAGGGGCGCTGATCGGACCCCAGGGCCTCGTCCAGGATCCCGTCGAAGGTGCCGGTCGGCGCGACGAACTCGAAGTCGTGGCGGGCCTTCCAGAAGCCCTGGGCCAGGCGTTCGGCGCCCGCCGCCACGGCGGCCCGGTCGGTGCCGGTGACCACCACGGCGGCGCGGTTGCGGGGCTCGTCGGCCCAGGCGTAGCCGACCCAGATGGCGGCGTCGGTCACGCCCTCCACGGCCTCGACGTCGGCCACCGCCGCGTAGACGCTCTTCGCCGGCTCGATCCGGGTGGAGGTCTGCTCGCCGGCCAGGAGCACCGGGACCGGCACCCAGGCCTTGACCGGGCGGGGCGCGCCCGAGGCCAGCAGCTCGACCAGGTTGCGGGCGGCCCGCTCCTTGGTCTCCATGTGGTCCTCGTGGGGGGCCAGCCGGTAACAGGTGATCAGGTCGCTGCCGTGGACGAGTTCGCGGGAGACGTTGCCGTGCAGGTCCATCGAGGTGGAGACGATCACGTCGGGGCCGACGGTGGCGCGGATGCGGTCCAGCAGGACGGCTTCCGCGTCGTCGACGCCCTCGACCGTCATCGCGCCGTGGATGTCGTACCAGAGGCCGTCCGGGCGGGGCAGCGCGGCGAGCCGTTCGATCAGCTCGTCGGTCAGCTCCCGCCAGGCGGCGGCGGTGACGGTGCCGCCCGGCAGCGACTTGCCGACGAGGGCGCCGTGCCAGTCGGCCGCCTCGCGCAGCTCCTCGCCGGGGGCCAGGAAGGGGTAGCGGTCCAGCACCTCGGCGCCGCGCGAGGGGTGGAAGGCGGCGGCCAGGGTCCGGGCGGGGGAGAAGGTGGAGGACTCGATGCCGAGCCCTGCGATGGCGATGACCGGGCGGGATGCGGCGGTGCGGGTTTGCGACATGGCTCCTCGTAGGGGTCGGGCGTCAGGGATGACGGGGGGCGAGCGTGCCGATCCGGTCGGTTCCGCCCACCTCGTGCAGGGCGTGGGTCAGGGCGCGCTGGAGGGCGAACTGGCCGGCGCCGACCAGCCCGGCGTCGGCGCCGAGCCGGGTCCGCTCGATGGTGAGGTGCTCGGTGACGAGCGGATGGCAGCTCTCGTAGAGCCGGCTGCGCACAGCGGCGACGAACTGCTCGAGGGTGGAGAGGATGCCGCCCAGGTAGACGGCGTCGGGGTTGAAGAAGTTGACGTTGGCGGCGAGCACCTGGCCCAGGTAGTCGCCGGCCCTGCGGACCGTGCGGGTGGCCAGTGGATCGCCGTCGAGGGCGAGACGGGCCACGTCCTCGGTGCTGTTCACATCCGCCCCGCGCTCGCGCAGGATGCGAACCAGCGCGGCACCCGACGCCACGGTCTCCAGGCAGCCGGTGTTCCCGCAGGAACAGGGGATGCCGGCTCCGGCCTCGATCCGGATGTGGGTGATGTCCCCGGCGGCGCCCCGGGCACCCCGGTACAGCCGCCCCTCGACGATCACGCCCGCGCCGATGGCGGAACCGATCTTGACCATGATCGTCTGGGCGTTCCCGTCCGGCCGGACGGTGTGCTCGCCGACCGCCATGCAGTTGGCGTCGTTGTCCACTGCCGCCGGGACGCCGAAGCGCTCCTGGAGCCAGGCGGCGACCGGGAAGCGGTTCCAGCCCGGCATCCGCGAGGGCCGGACGACCGACCCCGACACGGTGTCCACCGGGCCGGGCAGCGAGAGCCCGACCCCGCGCAGGCGGCCGGATCCGCGCTGGCCGGCCAGGGCCTCCAGGGCCTCGGCCAGTCGGGGCAGGGCCGCCTCGGGGCCGTCGGCGATCAGGAAGGGGACCGTCGAGACGTCGGTCAGGCCGCCGCCCGGAAGGACCGCGCCGATCCTGGCGTGCCGGCCGCCGAGGTCGGCGGCGACGGCGAAATCGTCACGGCTGCCGACTCTCAGTGCCTTTCGGGGGCGTCCGCCCGTGGAGGCCTGAATGCCTTCCTCGGCGACCAGACCACGGTCCACCAGGTGCCCCACGGCGAGGGAGATGGTGGAGGCGGCGGCCCCGAGACGCTCCGCGAGTTCGGCGCGTGAGGTGGCCTGGCCCGAAGCGATGAGTTCCAGAACACGCACGGCGAGGGACGGGGTCCCTTTGGCGGCCTTGCGGTCCCACGCACTTATTCCAGTCATGTACAAAGTTACTTCCGCAACGGGGTAGGTGGCGCAGACGATACGCCCGCACTTCGCACAGGGGAACAGTGAAGTGAAGGAAGTGACTCGACCGTAAAGGCCCCTGAATCCACCCAAAGCATCCCGAAAGGTCGGGAGGAATGGGGCAAGGAGACTTTCGTCGAATGTGCAGTAACTTACTTGTTACTAATTCTTGTTTGTTTCTTCGGTGCCTGCGGCGTTAGCTGTCGTGAACGCAGCGCCGACCTTCCCGAGCGGCTGCGGGCCCTATCGAACCGAGGAGTGTCATGATCCTTACCCGCACGGTGAACAGCCGTCGTTGGGCCCTCGCCGCGGGCGCCGCCACCACCGCGGCCGTCCTGCTGTCGGGCTGTTCCGGCGGGGGCACGACCTCGTCCGGCTCCGCCTCGTCGGACAGCATCAACTACGCGCTGCCGGCCAACTTCACGCCGAACTGGATCCTCCCGGTCGGCACCGCCGCCCACCTGAACACCAACAACTCCTCGATATCCCAGTCCCTCTGGGAACCGCTGATCGCGTACGACGGCTCCACCGGCAAGGTCGGCTGGAACAAGGACAACTCGCTCGCCACCGCCGCCGACTTCGCCGAGGACAGCAAGAGCGTCACCATCACGCTCGGCGACCGGCACTGGAGCGACGGCGAGAAGATCACCTCGCGCGACGTGCAGTTCTGGTTCAACCTGGTCAAGGCCAACAAGAAGGACTGGGCCAGCTACAGCCCGGGCAAGGCGCCGGACAACTGGACCGCGCTGAAGATCGTGGACGACACGCACTTCACGATCACCTTCGACAAGGCGTACAACACGCAGTGGATGCTCGCCAACGAGCTGAGCATGATCCGCCCGATGCCGCAGCACGTCTGGGACAAGACCAGTGACGCGGGCAAGGTGTCGGACCTCGACCTCACCCCGGCGGGCGCCAAGAGGGTGTGGACGTACCTCAACACGGCCGCCAAGAAGATCTCCGGTTACGCCACCGACCCGCTCTGGAAGACGGTCAGCGGCCCGTACACCATCAAGTCGTTCTCCACCGCGGGCAAGGTGCAGCTGCTGGCCAACGCCAAGTACGACGGCGGCGGCAAGGCCAACATCAAGACCGTGAACCTGCTCCCGTTCACCACCACGGACGCCGAGGAGAACGCGCTGCGGGCCGGCACGGTCGACTACGGCTACATCAACGCCACCAACCTCAGCCAGGAAGCGTCCTTCACCGCCAAGGGCTACACCCTCAAGCCGTGGGCCGGCTGGGCGATCACCTACATGCCGTACAACTTCAACAACCCCACCATGGGCCCCGTCTTCAAGCAGCTCTACGCCCGCCAGGCGATCCAGATGTCGGTGGACCAGGCGACCCTGTCCAAGGTCATCTTCAACGGCACCGCCGTCTCCACCTACGGGCCCGTCCCGCAGGGCCAGACCTCCTCCTTCGTCTCCCCGGCGCAGAAGGCCAACCCGTACCCCTTCTCCACCGCCAAGGCGAAGAAGCTGCTCACCGACCACGGCTGGACCGAGCAGAACGGCAGCATGGTCTGCACCGACGCGGGCAGCGGCGACGACCAGTGCGGCGCCGGAGTGGACAAGGGCACCAAGTTCAAGATGCAGGTGCTGTCGCAGTCCGGCTCGACCGTGACCGACAACCTGATGAGCGCGCTCCAGTCCTCCTTCGCCAAGTCCGGCATCGGCTTCGGCATCAAGACCGCACCGGTCAACTCCGTCCTCTCGCAGGCCGGCCAGTGCAAGGCCGGGGACTCCGGCTGCAAGTGGCAGCTGTCCTTCTTCGGCAGCGCGGGCAGCTGGTACTTCCCCGCCTACCCGAGCGGTGACTCGCTCTTCGCGACCGGCGGCGGCTCCAACTTCGGCAGCTACTCCAACCCCGACGTGGACAAGCTGGTCGAGAAGACCACCACCGACTCCTCCGACGCCGCCATGCAGAAGTACAGCGAGGCCCTGGCCAAGGACCTCCCGGTGATCTGGCTGCCGGAGCCCGACTACCAGGTCTCCGTCGTCAGGAGCGGCCTCGGCGGCTTCGCCCAGGACTCGCTCGCCAACTTCCACCCGGCCATGTGGAAGTGGACCAAGAAGTGAGCCGGTCGCCGATCATGCGCACCACCGAGCCGAAGCGACCGGAAAACACATGAGCACTCCCTCGTACCTCCTCAGGCGGGTCCTCCAGGCCGTCGTGGTGATCGTCATCGTGACGATCGTGGTCTTCGGTCTGCTGCACGCCCTGCCCGGGGGCCCCGCACGCGGGATCCTCGGCCCGCAGGCCACCGCGCAGCAGATCACGGCCTTCAACCACGAACAGGGCCTCGACAAGCCCCTGCCCGTCCAGTACTTCTACTACCTGAACCAGCTGGTCCACGGTGACCTCGGGACCTCGTACACGCTCAACGAGCCGGTGTCCCAGCTGATCACCGAGCGGCTGCCGAAGACGCTGCTCCTCACCGTCCTGTCGGCCGTCGTCGGCCTCGTGCTGGCGATCCCGCTGGGCATGTGGCAGGCCATGCGGCGCAACAAGCCGGCGGACTACGTCATCACCACGCTGAGCTTCATCGCCTACTCCACGCCCGTCTACTTCCTCGGGCTCGTCCTGGTGCTGGTGTTCAGCCAGGTGCTGCCGTGGTTCCCCTCCCAGGCGCCCCAGGGCGACACGCTCGCCCAGGTGTTCTCCGAACCGCAGGCGCTGGTGCTCCCGGTGGTCGCGGGCGCCGCCTCGATGATCGCGGTGTTCAGCCGCTACATGCGGGCGGCCACCCTGGAGAACCTCTCCGAGGACTACGTCAGGACGGCGCGGGCCGGTGGTTCCCGCTCCCGCGCCATCCTGTGGCGGCACGTGTTCCGCAACTCGCTGACTCCCGTGGTCGCCATGCTCGGGTACTACGTGCCCGTGCTGTTCGGCGGTGCGCTGGTGGTCGAGCAGCTCTTCAACTACCCCGGGATGGGCCTGCTCTTCTGGACCGCCGCGCAGTCCTCCGACTACCCGGTGCTCCTGGGCTGCGTGCTCGTCATCGCGATCGCCACGGTGACCGGCACCCTCCTCGCCGACATCGTCCAGCGGGTCATCGACCCCCGAGTGAAGGCAGGCCGGGCATGAGCGCCGTCATCCAGCCGGGCCGGGTGCCCGGCAAGGCCACCGCCCCCGCCACGGCGTCCGGGACCCGGCTCGCCGTCCGGCGCTTCCGCCGCAACCGGCTCGCGGTCGTCGGGCTCGGCGTCGTCGCCTTCTTCTTCCTGTTCTGCTTCGTGGGCCCGCTGGTGTACTCCACCGACCAGACCCACACGCTGCTCGACCAGGTCAACCTCGCCCCCAGCGGCGCGCACTGGCTGGGTACCGACGCGGTCGGCCACGACGTACTGGGCCGCCTCATGTACGGCGGCAAGGTGTCGCTGATCGTCGGCCTGGCCGCAGGGGTACTCGCCACCGTCATCGGCACCCTGTGGGGCGCCGTCGCCGGCTACGCGGGCGGCTGGATCGACGCGGTCATGATGCGCGTCGTGGACGCGGGAATCGCCATCCCCGCCCTCTTCATCCTGCTGGTCGTCTCGGCCATCACCACCCCGGACCTGACCGGGCTGATCGTCATCCTGGGCTTCGTCTCCTGGCTCGTGCCGTCCCGGCTGATCAGGGCGGAGACGCTGAGCCTGAAGAACAGGGACTACGTGCTGACGCTCCGGGCCATCGGCGGGACGCACGCCCGGGCGATCATCCGGCACATCCTGCCGAACTCGGTCTCGACCATCATCGTCGCCGCCACCTTCCAGATCGCCGACGCCATCCTGCTCGTCGCCTACGTCTCCTACCTGGGCCTGGGCGTCCAGCCGCCGTCCACCGACTGGGGCGGCATGCTGTCGGCCGGCCTCACCGCCGCCTACTCCGGCTACTGGTGGCTCATCATTCCGCCCGGCCTGGCCATCATCCTGGTGGTGTGGGCGTTCAACGCGATCGGGGACGGGCTCCGCGACGCATTCGACGTGAGGGGACGCGGATGACCGCCACCCAGCGCCCCGCCGCACCGCAGGCCGGGCCGATCCTCGAACTCGACGACCTCGGCGTCGTCTTCACCACCGAGAGCGGAGAGGTGCCGGCCGTCCGGGGCGTCTCCCTCCACGTCGCACCCGGCGAGACGCTCGCCCTCGTCGGCGAGTCGGGCTCCGGCAAGTCCACCATCGCGTTCGCCGCGATGGGCCTGCTCAGCGGCAACGCCCGGACCACCGGCAGCGCCGTCATCGCCGGCACCCAGGTCGTCGGCGCCCGCGAGAGCGATCTCGCCGCGCTGCGCGGCCGGACCGCCTCCATGGTCTTCCAGGAGCCGGCCACCGCCCTGGACCCGCTCACCCGGGTCGGCAGGCAGATCGCCGAGGTGATCCGCAACCACCGCGAGATGTCCGCCAAGGAAGCCGCCGCCGAGGCCGTCGCGCTCCTGCGCAAGGTCGGCATCCCCGAGCCGGAGAAGCGGGCCACCGCCTACCCCTTCCAGCTCTCCGGCGGGCAGCGCCAGCGCGTCGTCATCGCCATGGCCATCGCCAACGACCCCGCCCTGCTGATCGCCGACGAGCCGACCACCGCGCTGGACGTCACGGTCCAGGCCGAGATCCTCGACCTGCTGCGCCGGCTCGCCGCCGATACCGGGACGGGCGTCCTTCTGGTCACCCACAACATGGGCGTCGTCGCTGACTTCGCGGACCGGGTTGCCGTGATGTACCACGGGGAGATCGTGGAGACCGGACCGGTCGAGGACGTGCTCCTGCGCCCGTCCCACGACTACACCCGCCGCCTGCTGGCGGCCGTGCCCCGGCTGTCGGTGGCCGAGGCGGGCAAGGCCGCCCCGGCCGCCACCAGCAGGGTTCCGGAGACCGAGCCGGTCGCCGAACTCCGCGACGTCTCCGTGGTCTTCGGCCGCGGCAAGAACGCCGTGCGGGCCCTGGACGGCGTCTCCCTCGCCGTGCACCCCGGCCAGACCCTGGGCCTGGTGGGCGAGTCGGGGTCCGGCAAGTCCACCGCGTCCAGGGTCGCGCTCGGCCTGATCGCGCCGACCTCCGGCACGGTCTCCCTGTTCGGCACCGACCTGGGACGCGCCAGGTCCCGGGCCCGCCGGGCCCTGCGGGCCGGAATCGGCGTGGTCCTCCAGGACCCGGTCGCCTCGCTGGACGCCCGGATGACCGTCGGCGAGTGCGTGGCCGAACCGCTCAGGGTCCACCACCGGGGCCTGAGCGCGAAGGACCGCCGGAGCAAGGTGGCCGCCATCCTCGACCGCGTCCGGCTGCCGCGGGAACTCGCCGACCGGGCACCCCGGGAGCTGTCCGGCGGGCAGCGCCAGCGGGTCAGCCTGGCCCGTGCGCTGGTCCTGGAACCCCGGCTGCTGGTCGCCGACGAACCCACCAGCGCGCTGGACGTCAGCGTGCAGCAGGCCGTACTCGAAGTGATCTCCGAGCTCCAGGACGAGTTGGGCTTCGCCTGCCTCTTCGTCTCCCACGACCTGGCCGTCGTCCAGCACTTCGCGCAGCGCGTCGTGGTGCTGCGGGGCGGCCGGATCCAGGAGCAGGGCCCCACCGGGGAGACCCTGCTGCACCCGGAGACCGACTACACCCGCGGCCTGCTCGCCGCCGTACCGGTGCCGGACCCCGTGATCCAGCGCGGACGCAGGGCCGAGCGCCTGGCCGCCCTCGCGGCCGGCCGGACGGAGGTCCAGGCATGAACGCGTACGACCGAAGGCTCTTCGCGGGCGTGGACATCGGAGGCACCACCACGCAGGTGGTCCTCTGCGACGACGACCTGACCGTCCTGGACCGGGCCGAGACCGCGACCCCGGCGGACCGGGGCGGCCGGGCCATGACCGACGCGGCCCTGGGAGCCCTCGCCCCGCTCCTGGAGCGCACCCCCGGCCGGCTCACCGGCTGCGGGACCGGTGCCGCCGGGGTCGTGGACTCCGTCACCGGGCGCATCCTGGTGGCCAGCGACTCCTTCACCGGCTGGGCCGGTTTCGGGGTGACGGACGCCCTGGAGGAGGCGCTCGGAGTGCCGGCCTTCCTGGACAACGACGTCAACGCCTTCCTGTACGGGGAGACCTCGGGCGGCGCGGTCCGCGGCGAACCGAACGTCCTCGGGATCACCCTGGGCACCGGCGTCGGCGGCGCGCTGTGGAGCGACGGCAGGCTGTTCACCGGCCCGCACGGCGCGGCCGGCGAGATCGGGCACATCCCCGGCTTCGGCGACCTGCTCTGCTCGTGCGGCGGCCGGGGCCATCTGGAGACCCTGGCCTCCGGCCGCTCCATCGGCGCCCGTTACGCGGAGCGCACCGGACGGCGGCTGACCGCCCGGGAGGTGGCGGACGCGGCGGGCGGCGGTGACGAGGACGCCCTCGCGGTGTTCCGGGCCGCCGGAGACGGCATCGCACGGGCGATCGTGATGACGGCGGGCGTCGTCGACATCACGACCGTGGTCGTGGGCGGCGGGGTCAGCCGCGCCTGGCCGCTGCTGAGCCCGGTCGTCCTCGCCGCGCTGTCCGCCGAACCGCCGGTCAGCGGACACCCCGTACGGCTGGTCAGGTCCGGCCTGGGCTCCGACGCCGTACCGGTCGGCGCCGCGGCCCGCGCGCGGCGGGAGCTCGCGGTCGGCTCCCCGGCCTGACCCCCGCGGCGCCCCGCACATGAAGAGAGGACCCCCGTCCCGCCCGGACGGGGGTCCTCCCGGTCTGCGGGGTGAGGTCAGGAACCGACGCTCACCGTGAACCGCCTCGGGTTGCCGTCATTGGCGGCGCCCGAGACGTCCGGCTGGCCGTCCGGACGCACGTCGTCGTACGGGAAGGCGTAGCCGATCGGGCTGTTGGCGTGGACGATCCGGGACCAGTGGTTGGTGACCGCGCCCTGGTAGTAGTCGGACACCGAGGTGCCGTTGGGCTGGTCCGGGTGGCTGAGCATGATCGAGCGGTTGAAGCCCGCCGCCAGCCGGGCCAGCAGGGCCTTCTTGTCGTCGTTGTCCGCCGGGTTGTTGGTGAACGGCCCGTGGTTGCAGGTGAAGATGTCCTTCGAGACCGGCTTGGTGAAGGTGTGCCCGCCGTCGAAGGTCAGCGTGTCGCCGCTGACCCGGCCCGCGCGCACGCCGCGCCCGCCCTGGAGGTCGATGCGCAGGTCCGTCGAGCGGTACTTCTCCCAGACCTGGTCGATCTGCGCCGTGAACAGGTCCCGGAACGGCATCTGGTCGGGCCGGTCGAAGTAGGGCGCCATCAGGTTCTGCGGCGAGATGACCCGCAGCACGCTGCCGTCCGCGCCGCGGGTCACCAACTTGTCCCACGGCTGGCCGTCGGCGGCCGCCTGGGCGATGAGACCGTCGGCGATCCGCTGCACGGCGCCGTCGGGGAGCGGGGCGACGGTGTGCGTGGCGTCGCCCTCCAGGGTCAGGCCGATCGGGAGCGCGGTCACCAGATCGACGTAGCTGATGTTGGCGTACAGCTGCTGCGGGTTGAACGTGAACTCGCAGAACGACCAGGTCCGCCCGTAGTTCGGGTCCGTGGAGGTGGCGAACGCCGGCTCGACCAGGGCCGGGCCCGGGTTGAGGTAGAAGGTCAGGGTGTCGTCGCGGACGAAGTAGACACGGGCGCCGTACATCTGAGGCAGCGTCAGTACGACCGGCGCGCCGCCGGCCCCGTTCAGCGGGATCGCGCAGTCGACCGGCAGCGGGGTCTGCGGCGCCGAGGGGGAGTCGGGGTGGTAGACGCCGCCGTCGGCGCGCAGCAGGACCCAGCGGTCGGTGCCCTGCTCGTGGCCGGTGACGTAGGCGTTGACGCGGCCGGGCAACGACTTGTTGACCAGAGCCAGTTCGCAGGTGGCGGCGGAGGCCGACGCGCTCGGGCTCAGCGCGCTGCCCCAGAGGGGGTAGGTCACGGCGGTGGCGGTGGCGGCGGCACCGCCCGTCAGGAACTTCCGGCGCGAAATCATGAGGCGACTCCGGGGGTACGTGGGGGGCGCGGACGGGTGGACCGTGCGGGGGAGGTGGAGCGGGGGGCGTCCGCGGTGCGCACCACTGTCCCGACGTGCGGCACGGGCGTCAAGACTTGTGACTGAGAGCGCTCTCAAAAAGAAGAACTCTTCACAACTCGACGCTGCTGAGCGGCACTTGCCGGGTCGCGGCTGCGGGCCCGCTCGGCGCGTGAACAGGATCTGAACGCGGCACCCCGGATGTCCCGTTCCTGCCCCACATGGACTTGCTTGGACTTACGGAAGGCGGTTGTTGGACTGGCGGGGCCCTCGGGGCCCTCCGTCGTTGACGGTGCGCGGAGCCGACGACTACGCAGTGCACATGTCACCAAGCCGTATGCCGGTGGGCGTCGCAGCCGCCGCCTCAGCAGCCGTCCTGGCCCTGGTGGGGACCGCCCTCCCCGCCGTGGCCGCCGCCCCCTCACCCGCTGCCGCCGCCGTGCCCGCGGGCAGCCCCGTCATCGCCTCCGCGCAGCTCGCGGTCGCCGTCGCCGCGGACTTCCCGCGCGTCCTCACGTACACCGACCGCGGATCCGGCGCGCAGCTGACCGGCTCCACCCGTCCGGTCACCGCCGTCACCCTGAACGGCACCGCGCACCCGGTGAAGCTCAAGGGCGGCCCGGAGGTCACCGGCTCGGCCGCCCGCTACACGCTGGCCTTCACCGACCTGCCCGGCGTGGAGATCGACGCCACGCTCTCCGTGGCCGGCCGCGCCACCACGTTCAAGGTCACCGCCGTCCGCGACACCGACGCGTTCCGGGTGGGCACCATCGACATACCCGGGCACGACCTGGTCTCCGTCGCCAGTACGGACAGCGGGGCGGCCACGGCCTTCACCCGGCTGGACACCGACTCCACGAAGACCGCCGACGTCTTCGCGAGGGTCACCCCGGACACCCCCGCCGAATCCGCGCCCTCCGGCGCCACGTACGCCCTCGTCAACACCAGCTCCCTCGCGGCGGCCGTCGAGTCCAACTCCTCGTACGACAAGCCCTCCGGTGCCACCGGCGGGGACGACGCCCGGTTCTGGCACCAGGCCCGCAAGGAGGACGACGGCTCGACGCGGGTCGCCGTCCGGTCCGGTCAGTGGACCTACCGGGGCGAGGGCGCGCCGAAGCCGGAGAGCGGGGACGCCCTGCCCTGGGCCAAGGTCGTCGTCACGCCCGACGCCAACGGCGACAGGACCGTGGACTGGCAGGACGGGGCCGTCGCGTTCCGCTCCATCGGCGTGGTCGCGCCGGGCAGCGAGGACACCGCGGACCGGGTCATCACCCACATCCCGTTCAACTTCGCCAGCCAGGCCACGCACCCCTTCCTGCGCACCCTGGACGACGTCAAGCGGATCTCCCTCGCGACGGACGGCCTCGGCCAGCTCGCCCTGCTCAAGGGGTACGCCTCCGAGGGCCACGACTCGGCCCACCCCGACTACGGCGGCGACTACAACAAGCGCGCCGGCGGGCTGAAGGACCTCAACGCCCTGCTGGAGGACGGCAGGAAGTGGGGCGCCACCTTCGGCGTCCACGTCAACGCCACGGAGGCGTACCCGGAGGCGAAGGCGTTCGACGAGCAGCTGGTCGACAGGACCAAGCCGGGCTGGAACTGGCTGGGCCAGAGCTACTACATCGACCAGCGCCGCGACATCAACAGCGGTGACCTGGTGAAGCGCTTCCAGCAGCTGCGCGACGAGACCGGCTCCAACCTCTCGATGCTGTACATCGACGTGTACTACACCCACGGCTGGATCGCCGACAAGACGGTCCAGGCCCTCCAGAAGCAGGGCTGGAACGTCTCCAGCGAGTGGGCCGACAAGTTCGAGCGGGCCTCCCTCTGGTCGCACTGGGCCAATGACCTGGACTACGGCGGCGCCACCAACAAGGGCCTCAACTCGAAGATCATCCGGTTCATCCGCAACAGCGAGAAGGACGTCTGGAACAACGACCCGGTCCTCGGCCAGAGCGCCATCGACGAATTCGAGGGCTGGACCGGCGAGACCGACTGGAACGCCTTCTACGACAACGTCTGGCAGCGCGACCTGCCCGCCAAGTACCTCCAGCAGCAGAAGATCACCCGCTGGGACGGCAACGACATCACCTTCACCGGCGGGCTCACCGGCACGGTCGAGGACGGCAGGCGGACCTTCTACGACCACGGCCGCAAGGTCCTCAGCGGCACCGACTACCTCCTCCCGTGGGACGGCGGCAAGAAGCTGTACCACTACAGCCAGAAGGGCGGCACGAGCAGCTGGGCGGTGCCCTCGAAGGGCGCGTACACGGTCTACGAACTCACCGACAACGGCCGCGTGAAGACCGGCACGGTCCGGCCCGTCGACGGGAGGATCACGCTCAAGGCCGAGGCCGGGCAGCCGTACGTCCTCTATCCGCACCAGGCCCCCAAGGCCGCCGACCCGAAGTGGGGCGAGGACACCCTCGTCGCCGACCCCGGCTTCAACGACGACCGGCTCAGCGACTGGACGAGGACCGGCACCGCCGTCCGCGACACCGACGCCCAGGGCCGCAACAGCGCCGAGCTCTCCGGCAACGGCACCGCCGCGCTCTCCCAGCGCATCGGCGGCCTGAAGCCCGGCGCCCGCTACACCGCCTCCGCGCTCATCGAGGTCGAGCCCGGAAAGACCCGGCACACCACGCTCTCGGCGGGCGGGAAATCCGTCGCCGTGGACCGCTCCACCGCCAAGGACTACGTCGCCGCGTCCGACTGGCACGGCACGTACTTCCAGCGCGCCAAGGTCAACTTCACCGCCCCGGCCAACGGCCGCACCACCCTGCGCATCGAGGCCGCCGACGGCAGCACGGCCACCGTCCGCGCCGACGACGTCCGCCTCGTCGCCCACGCCCCCGCCACCAAGAAGAACACCGTCGTCCACGAGGACTTCGAGGCCGTCGACCAGGGCTGGGGCCCCTTCCTCAAGGGCGACGCGGGCGGCTCCACCGACCCCCGCACCGTCATCTCGCAGCTCCACGCCCCGTACACCCAGGCCGGCTGGAACGGGAAGCTCATCGACGACGTGATCGGCGGCAAGGAGTCCCTGAAGGCCCACGAGGAGAACACCGGCCTCGTCTACCGCACCGCCCCCTGGACCGTCCCGATGACCGCGGGACACCGGTACAAGGTCGAGTACGACTACCAGTCCAGCCACGCCGGGGCCTACGAGTGGGTCGACGGCTACGACCGGATCACCGCCGACGGCAAGCCCGCCTCCGTCGAGACCCGGACCACCGCCATCGGCGCCCAGCACTCCACCGGCCACTTCACCGAGACCGTGACGGCGGGCTGCGGCGACACCTGGACCGGGCTGCGCAAGCGCGGCGACGCCCCGGAGGGCGCCGACTTCGTGCTCGACGCCTTCACCGTGACCGACCTCGGCGAGGCGCCCGCCGGTGAGCAGGCCGCCTGCGGCACGCTGGCCGTCGCCGCCGGCAACGAGACACTTGAACCGGGCACCGCCAACCCCGTCGAGGCGACCTTCACCAACTACGAGTCCACCGCCGCGACAGGCGTGAAGGTGGGCCTCGCCGTCCCCGAGGGCTGGCAGGCCGAGCCCGCCGGAGCCGTCGCCTTCGACTCCGTCGCACCCGGCGCGAAGGTCACCGCACGCTGGCGGGTCACCCCGCCGGTGGACGCCGCGTACCGCACATACGCCCTCAGCTCCGAGGCCACGTACACGACCGGCGACGGACAGCGGAAGCTGGGCGCGCAGACCTCCGTACGCACCCTGCCGCCGCCGCCCACCCAGGACAGCTGGGCCAGCGACCTCGACTGGACGGCCACCACCAACGGCTGGGGACCGGTCGAGCGCGACCTTTCCAACGGCGAGACCGGCACCGGCGACGGCACCGCGCTCACCATCGGGGGCACGGTGTACGAGAAGGGGCTCGGCAGCCACGCCCCGGCGACCATCCGCTACTACCTCGGTGGACAGTGCACCTCCTTCACCGCGGAGGTCGGCGTGGACGACGTCCAGAAGAGCGCCGGCAGCGTGCGGTTCTCCGTGCGGGCGGACGGCACCGAGAAGGTGAAGTCCCCGGTGCTCCGGGCCTCCGATGCCGCCTGGTCGCTCACGGCGGACGTCACCGGAGCCAAGTACGTCGAACTGATCGCCGATGACGGCGGCGACGGCAACGGCAACGACCACGCGGACTGGGGCGGCGCCCGCTTCCACTGCGGAGACTGAGCCCTTGAGGCGCCCCGCTCCCCTTTGTGTCCGGACTCTGGGAAGCGGGGCCCGTCCGCGCGTACGCTCGTGCACCATGGGGGAGTTGAGAGCGGACTGGCGACTGCGGTTACGCCGGGGCGGCCCGCAGGGAGAGGTGTGCGGGGCCGGGGTGCTGATCACCCAGGACCGGATGCTGACCTGCGCCCACGTCGTCCGGGAACCGGACGCCCGGATGTGGGTCGAGTTCGCCGAGAACCCCGGCATCCCGCCCGTCGCCGCCCGGGTCGTCCCGGACGGCTGGCTCGACGGCCGCGAGGACATCGCCGTCCTCGCTCTGGACGGCCCCCGCCCCCAGGCCGAACCCGCGCCCCTCTCCCGGCGCCTCGAACGCGGTGCCGAGGTGTGGCTCGGCGGCTACGCGGCCCCCTTCGACGCGGACGGCATGTGGCTCGCCGGCCGGATCAGCGGCCTCCACGGGGACTGGGTGCAGCTCGACGCCCGCACCAACGCGGAGGTGGTGCGCCCCGGCTTCAGCGGCGCCGCCGTCCACACCGGGCGCGAGGGCGAGCGCCCCGAGAGCGTCGTCGGCCTCGTCGTCAGCTGGCGCGGCGACCTGGAGATGGGCCTGCCCACGGAGAACGACCTCGCGTTCTCGTACATGATCCCCGTGGACCGCATCGCCGAACTCGTGCCCCTGGTCGCCGAGCTGAGCGGCCCGGACGGCTGGGACCACGCCCTCGCCGGGCGGCTCCGGCGCTGGTTCACGGGCGCCGACCAGCCCTCGGTGCGCTTCAGCGTCGTCCCGGAGGGCGGCGGCCGCGACCGCACCCTGCGCCACCAGCTGCACCGCGCCCACCTCGTCCACCAGGGCGGACACGGCCGCCCCGACGAACTGGTGGACACCCTGGTCGCCCAGCTGCGCCCCCCGCGCCACCAGCGCAACCGCTACCGCGACTGGCTCCTCGAAGGCGGCGACGAACCCGAACGCTCCCTCGCCGGGCGCCCCGCCGCCGGCCCGGTCCTCGCGGTGATCGGCCTGGACGAGGACCCGGACCCGGAGGGGCTCGTACGCGTCCTGGCCCGGGTGCACACCCTCGGCTTCCGGCTGCTGGTCGTCGTACGCGGCACGGAGGGCCCGGCTCCCGGCGCGGTGGAACGCGACCTGCTCGTACCGGCACTGGACGAGCGCGCCGAGGAGCTGCTGAGGAGGGCGGAACGGATGGAACGCACCTGGTCCCGCCTGGACGGCCTGACCGACTCCGCCTCGGCGCCCCCGCGCCCGGCCACGGACCCGGCCGCCCGCCGGCACCGGCTGGGGGAGCTGCGCGGACTGCGGGAGCCGCATGCCCGGCTGGTGGGGCTCAAGCAACTGTTACGCGACGTGCGCGCCGACCTCGCGGGGGCGCCGGGCCTGCCCGGACAGCGCACCGGATCCGTGGGCCGCCCGTGAGGATCCCCTGCCCGCACCGCCGCTTCACCGGCGGCCCCTGCACCGGTGCCGTCCAGCCCACCGGCTACTGCGACACCTGCGGCCGCGACGAGACCGCCCCCGGCCTCCCGGCGCTGCCCGCCGCGCCCGAGGACCACGGACCCGCCCGGCTCCTCGGCCTCCCGCTGCTCGACCCGGGCAGCCCCGCCGAACGGCTGGCCGCCGCCGAGCACCCCGTGCGCATCGTGATGACCTGTTCGGCCAAGTCCTGCGACACCGCGTTCGTCCCGCCGCACACCGCCGCGCCGCCCCCGGACGAGGGGTACTGCCCGGTCTGCGGGGCGCCCTACTCGTACCGCCCCGAGCTCACCAAGGACGGCCCGCCGCTCCAGGACCAGTACGTCATCCGGGGCCCCATCGCCCACGGCGGGCAGGGCTGGGTCTACCTGGCCGAGGACACCCACCTGGAGGACTTCGTCGCCGTCAAGGGCCTCCTCAACCGATACGCGGAACGCGGCGCCGCCCAGGCCGGTGAGGAGCGCCGCAGCCTGGTCGCCATCCGGCACGAACGCATCGTCCAGATCCGGGACTTCGTCTCCACCGCCAACGCCGACGGCACCGTCTCCGGCGGCTACATCGTCATGGAGGACGTCGGTGACCGCACCCTGTCCGCTCTGGTCGAGTCGGTCCGGCGGGGCGTCTTCGTCCTCGACATCGAACACGTCATCACCTACGGCTGCCAGATCCTGGAGGCCCTGTCCCATCTGCACGGGATGGGCTTCCTGTACGGGGACATGAAGCCGTCCAACGTGATCCACCACCTCGACGGCATCAAGGTCATCGACCTCGGGGGCGTCCGCAAGGCGGGCAGCGTCGACCCGCCGCCCGTGATCACCCCGTACTTCGCGGCACCGGAGACGGACGGCACCAAGCCGCTCACCGTGGCCCACGACGTGCACACCGTCGGCGTCACGCTCGACGAACTGGCCCGCTGGGCGGTCGGCGACGACGTCCCCGGGCTCGGCATCAGCTCCCTCCGGCTCGTCGTGGCGCGAGCCACCGCCGAGGACCCCGAGGCGCGGTTCGGCACCGCCGAGGACATGGCCGGGCAACTGCGCGGAGTGCTGCGCGAGATCCGGGCCCTGCGCGGCAAGCGCGACCAGCCCGAGCCCTCCGCGCACTTCACGCCCTCCACCGAGCTGCTCGGCGCCCGCCTGGGCTCGGTGCCGGACTACGCGCACTGGCTGCGCCGCCCGCCGCACAGCCGTCGCGAGACGCCCCCGGCGCCCACGCTGGACCCGGGAACGCCGACCCCGACCGAGATCGCCCGCCGGCTGCCGGTGCCCCGGCCCTACCCCGGCGACCCGCAGGCCGCCCGCTTCGGGGTCAGCAGCTACGACCCCGGCCAGCCGCTCGCCCAGCCGGCCGAGGGGGAGCGGTCCGTCGAGATCTGCCTCCACAACGCCCGGCTGCTGCTCGGCCAGGAGGGCCCCGACGCGCTGGCGGCGGCCCACGAGCAGGTCGAGGCGGCGGCCGCGATCCCCGGGCCGGGCCCGGTACGGCAGTGGCGGCTCAGCTGGCACCGCGGGCTGGTCGCCCTCCGCGGCTCCGACGTGCGCACGGGGGAGCGCCGGGCGCTGCTGGAGGCCGCCCACGCCCACTTCTCGGCCGTCCACCGCGCCCTGCCCGGCGAGTACGCGGCGAAGCTGGCCCTCGCCTACTGCGCGGAGCAAGTGGGGCCCGGGGCGGGCCCGTCCGCGTACGAACTGTTCCGCGCGGTCCACGCCCGCAACCCCTCCCACGTCGGCGCCGCCCTCGGCCTCGCCCGGCTCGCCCTCGCCCGCGGCGACCGGGCCGCCGCCGTCCGGGTCCTGGACCTGGTCCCCGACGAGTCCCGCGACCACACCGTGGCCCGGGTCGCCGCCCTGCGCATCCGGGCCGCCCGACTGGCCTCGGGGGACCACCCGCTCCCCGGCGAACCGGAGATCGACGCGGCGCTGAAGGCGATCGCCGCCCCCGTCGTCGCCGGGGACGAGGCGGCCTGGCTGCTGCGCACGGAACTGTACGAGTGGAAACTCGACGCGGTCCGCACGACCGCCGGCCCCCCTCCACCGCCCCGGACCTGGCTCCGCAAGGGCCTCCCGCCCCCGCCCGTCCCCGGCGAACGGGAGGTCCGCGCGGAACTGGAGCTGTGCTACCGCTGGCTGGCCCGGCAACGCCAGAAGCCGGAGGACCACGAACGGCTCATCGACCTCTCGCACGCGGTGCGCCCGCAGACCCGGTTCTGAGGGGCCGCCCCCGCGCCGCCCGGCCGTCCACCCCGGCGCACCGCGCCCTCACCGCCGTACTCCCTGGAGATCCGTTCATGGCCGCTCCCGACCCGTCGCCGACCGGGCTCCGCTTCGCCGTGTCCGTCGACGTCCGGCGCGACCAGCAGCCGCACCACGAGACCCGGATCGACGCCCATGTGCGCGTCAAGGCCACCGGCACCGGACCCCGGGACCAGCGGCCCGCCACCGAACTCGCCGTCGTCCTCGCCCTGGACGTCGCCCCGGCCCGCCGGAGGGACGCCGCCGCCGCGCTCGCCGCCGCCCTGCGCGCCCTGCCCGACGGGCTGTCGTTCACCGTGCTCGGGGGCGCCCGGGACGACGGGCCCGGCCGCTGCTACCCGCTGCGCGGGCCCTGGGCGCTCTCGGACACCGACGAGAAGCGGCGCGCCGCGTTCAGCGCGGGGAGTGTCGCGCCGACCCCCGACGACCGGCCGCCGCCGGGGTACGGGGCCTGGCTCGCCGCCGCCCGGGCGCTCTTCGGACAACGGCCCCTGCCCGTACGGCACCTGATGCTCGTCACCGACGGCAGCGGCCACGACCCGGCCGGCGAGGCGGCCCTCGGAGCGGAGATCGCCGCGTGCGAAGGGGCGTTCAGCGCGGACGTGCTCGCGCTCGGTGCGGACTGGGACCCCGCGCCGCTGCTCGCCCTCACCGAGGGGCTGCACGGCACGGCCGACACCGCGCCCGACCGGTTCGCCCCGGCCGTCACCGGGGCGCTGCGGCGGCTGCGCCGGGTCCGGAGCCCCGAGCTGCCCGTCACCGTCACCGGCCGCCCCGCGGTGACCGGGGTGACGCTGACCGAGACCGCGCCCCGGCCGCTCCTGCTCACCGCGGTCACCGGAGCGGACGACCGGCACCGGTACGAGTTCGCCACCCACCAGTGGGAGCCGGGCACCCGCGACTACCTCCTGACCCTGGGCGTCGACGCGAGCACCGACCCGCTCGGCGTGCTGCTCCAGCTCGCCACCGTGTCCGTCGGCGACACCACCGCCCCGCTCCTGGTCCGCTGGCTGCCCCCGGGCGTCGCCGTGGGCCCGGGCGGCACCGGCGGCGGGGGCGGCACCCTCGACGCGGTCAACGCCGCCACCCGGATGCGCGCCGCCCTCAACCGGGGCTACGCCGCCCTCGACCCGATGAGCCGCGACGAGGCCGAGCAGCAGTTCGGCCTCGCGGTCCGGCTGGCCCACGAGATCGGCGCCGCCTGGGTCCTCGCCGACATCCGCAAGGTGGCCGACATCGTGGACGGGGCTCGGGGCCTGGTCCGGGTGGGTCCCACCGTCGACCGGGGGACCGTGCGCGAGGGGCGGCTCCACGTCGCCTCCGGCCACCTGCTCGACCTGCCCGCCCACGCCGCCGGCACCCCCGTCAAGTGCCCCGGCTGCCGCCACCTCGCCGGGCCGCACGCCCGGTACTGCATCGCCTGCGGGAGGCCCATGTGACGCCCCGGCCCACCCGGTGGACGCGCCCCTCCCGGGCGCGCCGGCGCACCGGATCGCGCACCCGGCGCCTGCTCGAACTGCACCTGGCCGTCGCCCTGCTGGCCGCCCTCGTCTCGATGACCGCGCTGCTCGTCTCGTACCGCGAGGTGCAGAACGCCGCCGGTGAGATGCGCACCCGCGCCGCGCCCGCCGTGCAGGGCGTGTCCTCCACCCAGCTCGCCCTGCTCCGCGCCCACCGCGAGGCCGCCACCTCCGTGGAGACCGGGATCGACCGGGTCGTCGGGGCCGGTGCCCGCTACGAGGCGCAGCTCGCCGCCGCCAGCCAGGGCCTGTCCCGGCTCTCCGACGTACAGATCGACGGGGCGCGCGGCCGGGGCGTCCTGGAGACCGTCACCGGTGTGCTGACCTCGTACAGCGGCTCCATCACCCCGGGCACCACCACGTACGTGGACGACGAGCTGATGCAGGGGCAGAAACTGGCCGAGGCCGTACGGCAGCTCGACCGGCCGGGCACCGGAGTCGTGCCCCGGCTGGATGTGCTCCAGTACCACCAGATGCAGCGCATGGGCCGGATCAGCACCCTGGGGCCCCTCCAGCTCACCGGCTGGGCCGTCGCCGAACTGGGCCTCCTCGTCCTCGCCCTGACCCTGGTCAGCTCGCTGTGGCTGCTGCGGAGCCGCTGCGGGCGCAGCCTGGACCCCTGGCTGCTCGCGGCGCTGCTGCTGACCGTCGCCCTGGCCGTCGTACCGCTGCGGGCGACCGTCGCCACCCAGGAGCGGCTGGACACCGCCCGCCACGGGCTGGCCGCGATCGAGGCACGGGCCCGCGACCACGACCACCTCGCCGCCGCCCAGTCGTTCGTCACCCGCACCTCGTTCGACCTCCGCGACCGGCTGGCCGTCGAGAGCTGGCAGAGCTGGACGTACTACGGGGCGCTCGGCGCGGGCACGCTGATCCTCCTGCTGCCGGTCGCCGGCCTCGGCCGCAGGCTCAACGCCGACTACTACTGGAGGGCCGGATGAGACGGCGGTCCCGGGCACTCCTGCTCGTCCTCGTCCTGCTCCTGACCGCGGCCGGCTGCGGCCTCGCGGCCCCCGGCGGCAGCGACGCCGAACCGAGGGTGACGATCCTCGGGCCCTGGACCGACGAGCAGGAACGGCAGTTCAAGGACGTCCTGGACGGCTTCGGCATCCCGTACACCTACCAGGGCACCGCGGCCACCCGCGAGGTGCTGCTCGCCGAGGTCCAGGCCGGCAACCCGCCGGACATCGCGATCCTGCCCGGCGTCGGCGAACTCGTCGAGTACGCGAAGGAGGGCCGGCTCCAGTCGCTGGCCGGCCTCTACGACGAGAAGGAGTACGGCACGCCGTGGCTGCCCGAGGCCAAGGGCATAGGGCAGCACCTGTGGGTGCCGCTCAAGGTGGACCTCAAGTCCATCGTGTGGTTCCGCGAGGGCGAGGCTCCGCCGCCCCGGCCCGCCCGGCTCGCCGCCTGGTGCCTGGCCATGGGCGACGACGGCTCGTCCGGCTGGCCCGGCAGCGACTGGATCGAGGACCTGCTCCTCCAGCAGGCCGGTCCGGTGCTGTACGCACGCTGGGCGACCGGCGACCTGAAGTGGACCGCCGGGCAGGTCATCACCGCCTGGCGCACCTGGGCCGGGCTGCTGGCCCAGGGGAAGAGCGAGGCGCGCGCGGACATCCTCGAAGGCGACCACCGGGGGGAGGACGGCGCGCCCGGGCTGCTCTTCGGGGACAGCGGGTGCGCCCTCGAACACCAGGGCTCCTTCGCCCGCGCCTTCTACCGGGACCGCAGCGCCGGGGCCGCCTTCATGGACTCGGCACGGCTGCTGCCCGGCGGCTCGTATACCGTGAAGGCGCACGAGGTCTCCGCCGACTTCGCCGCCCTGTTCGGCAAGGGCGACCGGGCCCGCGCGCTGGTCAAGCGCCTCACCTCCGAGCAGGCCCAGGAGGAGTGGGGCCGCAAGGGCGGCGTGTTCTCGGCCAACTCCGCGGTCCCGGCCCGCGAGGGCGCGGTCGAGAAGGAGGTCGGCCGGCGTCTCACGGACCAGCGGGTGCCGCTGTGCCTGGACGCGTCGGACGTGATGCCGGCGGCGGTGCGGGACGCGTTCTACGAGGCGGTGCTGCTGACCGTGGCGCACCCCGACGAGCCGGTGCGCCCGCGTCTGGAGGACATCCAGAAGGTGCAGAGGGAACAGCCCCGTTCGCTCCCCCGGCTCACCGGCGTGTGCGGCAGGCCACAGTGAAGCCTTTGTGGGACCCCCACAAGCAGAACCCGGTACCGGCTGGTACTTCGCCTGCATGGCCCCGGGCTTCTGTCAGGCTCCGCCAGTAAACCGGGCAGGAGACTGTACGGAGTCGACGGCACGATTTTCTTGGCGGGGTTCGTAGGGTCGTTACATGACCGTTGTGGACGAAACCCAGGGCGAGCCGAGCGACACCCGCGGCCGTGTGGCCGAACTGCTGGCGCTGCGCGAGCAGGCCCGGCGCGGACCCAGTGACCGGGCGACCGAGGCACAGCACGCCAAGGGCAAGCTGACCGCCCACGAGCGCATCGAGCTCCTCCTCGACCCGGGTTCCTTCCACGAGGTGGAGCAGTTGCGCCGTCACCGGGCGACGGGTTTCGGCCTGGAGGCGAAGAGGCCGTACACGGACGGTGTCGTCACGGGCTGGGGCACGGTGGAGGGCCGGACGGTCTTCGTGTACGCGCACGACTTCCGGATCTTCGGCGGGGCGCTGGG